>JBAWYY010000063.1:0-10499 GCA_037143285.1 Alphaproteobacteria bacterium
ATCATCGGGATCGATGTGCCGGGCTTTGGCGTGCCAACCCATGCGGAAGCCAAGGATGTTCTCGCCGGCGCGATGCTGAACTATGCCCGGCTCGAGGCCGAGCAAGGGCCGGTTCAAGCGCCAAAGCAGGGCAGGGGCGAGAAGCCGACTGTCACGCTGGTCGGCGAGATGTTCCCGGCTGACCCCGTGATCATCGGGCGCATGCTTGAGCCCATGGGGCTGGCTGCTGGTCCGGTCGTTCCGACCCGCGAATGGCGCGAACTCTATGCCGCGCTTGATTGCGCCGCGGTCGCTGCCATCCATCCCTTCTACACCGCCTCGTTCCGCGAATTTGAGGCAGCCGGTCGCCCCATCGTCGGGTCCGCTCCCGTCGGTCTTGATGGCACTGCCGATTGGCTTGACCGCATCGGTCGCGCTTGCGGCGTGTCCCAGGAGCGCATTGACGCCAACAAGAATACCCTCCTGCCCGCCATTCGCGGCGCCTTATCGGCAACTCCGATCAAGGGGCGCATCACCCTCTCCGGCTATGAGGGGTCCGAACTCCTGGTCGGTCGCTTGTTGGTCGAGAGCGGCGCTGACCTTCGCTATGTGGGGACGGCCTGCGGCAAGACCCAATGGTCGGAAGCTGATCGCGACTGGCTCGAAGCCCGCGGCGTCCATGTTCAATATCGCGCTTCGCTCGAACAGGATCTCGCCGCCTTCGAGGAGTTCAAGCCGGACCTCGCCATCGGCACGACGCCTGTGGTGCAGAAGGCCAAAGAGACCGCGACGCCAGCTCTCTATTTTACAAATCTGATCTCGGCCCGTCCGCTGATGGGTCCGGCCGGCGCTGGTTCGCTTGCCATGGTCATCAACACCGCCATGGCGAATAAGCCGCGCTTTGACGCCATGAAGGACTTCTTTGAGGGCGTTGGCACCGGACACGCGACGGGCATCTGGGAAGATACCCCGAAGGATCGCCCCGAGTTCCGCGCCAAATATGCGTCCCGGATGAAGAAGGCCAATGCCGTCGACAATGGGGAGGCCATCGGATGCTAGTCCTCGATCACGATCGCGCCGGCGGATATTGGGGTTCGGTCTACGTCTTCACCGCGATCAAAGGCTTGCAGGTCATCATTGACGGCCCGGTCGGCTGTGAAAACCTGCCCGTCACCTCGGTGCTCCACTACACGGACGCGCTTCCGCCCCACGAATTGCCCATCGTCGTCACGGGGCTCTCAGAAGAAGAGCTTGGTCGCGACGGCACCGAGGGCGCCATGCGGCGCGCCCATCGCACCCTTGATCCGACCCAGCCGGCAGTTGTCGTGACGGGATCAATTGCCGAGATGATCGGTGGCGGTGTCACGCCTGAAGGCACGAATATCCAACGCTTCCTGCCGCGCACCATTGATGAAGATCAGTGGCAGTCCGCTGACCGCGCGCTGAAGTGGCTCTGGACCGAATATGGCGCCAAGAATGGCAAGGTGCCGAAGAGCAAAGCCCGCGCGCCCGGCGACAAGCCGCGCGTCAATATCATCGGGCCGATCTACGGCACCTTCAATATGCCCTCGGATCTCGCGGAGATCCGCCGGCTGGTAGAGGGCATTGGCTGCGAGGTCAATTTGGCCTTCCCGCTCGGCAGCCACTTGGCGGATGTCGGCCGTCTCGTCGATGCCGACGTGAATATCTGCCTCTATCGCGAGTTCGGCCGTCTTCTCTGCGAAGCGCTCGACAAGCCCTATTTGCAGGCTCCGATCGGGCTTCACTCCACGACCAAATTCTTGCGCGCTCTCGGCGGCCTTGTCGGCATCGACCCCGAGCCCTTCATCGAGCGCGAGAAGCACACCACGATTAAGCCGATCTGGGATCTCTGGCGCTCGGTCACCCAGGACTTCTTCGGCACGGCAAGCTTCGCCGTGGTCGCCAATGAGACCTATACCCGCGGCCTGCAACATTTCCTGAGCGAGGAAATGGGCCTGCCCTGTACCTTCGCGATCTCGCGCAAGGCGGGCGCCAAAACGGACAATGCCGAGGTTCGCGAGCTCGTTCGCTCAAAGACGCCGCTTGTTCTGTTCGGGTCCTTTAACGAGCGCATGTATTTAGCCGAAACCGGCGGGCGCGGCTCCTATGTGCCCGCGTCCTTCCCCGGCGCCATCATTCGGCGGCACACCGGGACCCCCTTCATGGGCTATTCCGGCGCGACTTATCTCGTTCAGGAAGTCTGCAACGCCCTGTTCGATACGCTCTTTCACATCCTGCCTCTCGCCAAACAGCTTGACGCAGTCGAAGCAACCCCCGCGCGGCTCCACGAAGAGCTGCCGTGGGACGGCGAGGCCCAGCGCGAGTTTGATCGCCTGGTTGAAGCCGAACCCGTTCTCGTCCGCATTTCCGCCGCCAAGCGTCTGCGCGACGCGGCTGAACGCGCGGCCCGCCGTACCGGCGAGCAGCGCATCACTGTCGATCGTATCCGCATCACCCGTCGAGCTCTCCTGGAAGGACAAGCAGCATGACCTCGCTGACCCACTCTGCGTTTGACGCCATGTCTGACCGCGGCACTTCGGCTGTTGCTCAGTCACATTCGGCCGACACGGCTGCAGCTCGCAAGCGGGGCTCCACCCGCCGGGCGGACCGGCTGGAATATCGGCTGATTTTCGCTCTCGCCTTCATCGTCTTCTTCGTGGTGGCGATCGCCGCCCGCATCATGCCGCGGGCATGGCGCGAGCGGGTTCTCGGTCTGCCGCACCGCGGCGGCATCGTCTCGGACGCCCGATCCATGGTCACCAGCAGCATTCCCTTTGCCTTCATGGCCTGAGCTGCCTTCGGGTGGCCCCGGTGACGGTTCGCAGAGCCGCACATCGGTCCACCCTCATCCTTCGTCCGGGGCAACCTGGAGGAAAACCTCACGGCGCAAGCCGTGAAACTCCCTGCTGCACGGGATTGTGCGGTAACGGCCGAAAGGCCCTCAGTCGGAGGACTTAGCGATGGCTGAAAAAGAATCCTGGAGCGGACTTACCGACCAGGAGGCTCAGGAATTCCACTCCTATTACATTCAAGGAACGATCGCTTTCGTGGCAGTTGCCGTCGTTGCGCACATCCTTGTGTGGTCATGGCGTCCGTGGATCCCTGGACCTAAGGGTTACGCGTCTTCGTTGATCGACGGTGCCACGTCAGTGGCTTCCGCCGTCTTGCCGCTCATCAGCTGAACCGGAGAAATCACACATGTGGCGCATCTGGAAAGTTTTTGATCCGCGGCGGGTCCTCGTGGCCCAGGGCGTGTTTTTGTTCTCGCTCGCAGTCATGATCCATCTGGTTCTGCTCTCAACCGAGCGGTTCAATTGGTTCATCGGCAAGGGCGTCTGAGACAGCCCTTAAGCCTCTCGGATTGCAAACGCTCGATGAGCGTTCCGCACGCGAGGCTTCTCCAAGCAAACCGGCGGCGAACCCTGCAGCTCGCTAGCAGCTGTAGCGCCGTCGGTTCTCCGCCTCGCCGGCAGCGTCGATCTCTAGGAATGAATGGGAGGGCAATATGGCCTTACTCAGTTTTGAAAGAAAATACCGGGTTCGTGGAGGCACGCTGATTGGCGGAGACCTCTTCGATTTCTGGGTTGGGCCATTTTATGTTGGCTTCTTTGGTGTCACCGGGGCGTTCTTCATTTTCGTCGGCGTGGCGATGATTTTTTATGGGGCCGCGATCGCAGTGCCCCAGACCTGGAACCCCTGGCTGATCAATATCGCGCCGCCTGATCTCAAATATGGGCTTGGCCCCGCGCCGCTGCGTGAAGGCGGGATCTGGCAGATTGTCACCATCTGCGCCATCGGCTCATTCGCCTCCTGGGCGCTGCGCGAGGTCGAGATCTGCCGCAAGCTCGGCATCGGCTATCACGTGCCCTTCGCCTATTCGGTCGCGGTTTTCGCTTATGTCACCCTTGTGGTGATCCGGCCGGTGCTGATGGGCGCCTGGGGCCACGGCTTCCCCTATGGCATCTTCAGCCACCTCGATTGGGTGTCGAACACCGGCTACCAATATCTTCACTTCCACTACAATCCCGCCCACATGATCGCTGTGACGTTGTTCTTCACGACAACGCTCGCCCTCTCCATGCACGGCGGCCTGGTGCTCTCAGCGACCAATCCCCCCGAGGGAGAGGCGGTCAAGACGCCGGAGCACGAAGACACCTATTTCCGTGACTTCATCGGTTACTCGATTGGCACGCTCGGAATTCACCGGCTTGGGCTGTTCATTGCCCTCTCGGCCGGGTTCTGGAGTGCGGTCTGTATCGTGATCAGCGGCCCCTTCTGGAACAAGAGCTGGCCAGAGTGGTGGACCTGGTGGCTCAAACTTCCGATTTGGTCATCCTGAGGAGGGGTCTGACCCATGCAAGCCCCAATCATTCCCGACTATCAGAATATCTTCACCCGCGTTCAGGTGCGCTCGCACCCCGATATGGGTGTCCACATCCGCAACGCCGCCGATGAGCGCATCGGAGAGCCGATCTTCTCCCACCTCATTGGTCGTATCGGCAACGCCCAGCTCGGTCCGATCTATCTCGGCTTCCTCGGCGTTGCCTCGCTCATGACCGGCGCTTTGGCCTTCGTGATCATTGGCTTCAACATGCTGGCCTCCGTCAACTGGGATCCGATCCAGTTTGTCCGGCAGCTGCCGTGGCTGGCGCTTGAACCACCACCGCCGAGCCAGGGCTTCAAACTGATCCCGCCCTTGAATCAGGGTGGCTGGTACTGCATCACCGGCTTCTTTCTCACCACATCGATCCTGCTCTGGTGGGTCCGCAGCTATCGTCGGGCTCGCGAACTCGGCATGGGCACCCATGTGGCCTGGGCCTTTGCCGCGGCGATCTGGCTCTATCTCGTGCTTGGCTTCATTCGCCCGGCCTTGATGGGATCATGGTCTGAGGCCGTTCCCTTCGGCATCTTCCCGCACCTTGATTGGACGACGGCCTTCTCCATCAAGTACGGCAATCTCTACTACAACCCGTTCCACTGCCTCTCGATCGTGTTCCTCTACGGTTCTGTGCTGCTCTTTGCCATGCACGGCGCCACGATCTTGGCGGTCACTCGCTACGGCGGTGAGCGCGAGATCGAGCAGATCGTCGATCGCGGTACTGCGTCCGAGCGTGCGGCCTTGTTCTGGCGCTGGACCATGGGCTTCAACGCCACGATGGAATCGATCCATCGTTGGGCTTGGTGGTTCGCGGTCCTCACCCCGCTCACCGGCGGCATCGGCATCCTGCTCACCGGCACCGTTGTCGACAATTGGTACCTCTGGGGCATGAAGCACGGCATCGTGCCACCGTACCCGGATGTCTTCGGCGGCGTTGTTGACCCCTCGATCGCGACCGGAGGGCGGCCATGATCACCAATAAGCAATTCAATCTGATCACCGGCATCCTCATCGCGAGCACCTTCGCTGTCGGCTATATCGTCTGGAAAACCGGCTGGGATTTCCCACCTGTTGAGACCGTGCAGAACGGTTTCCGCGGCACGGCGATGGTCCAGGTCCGCGATATGGAAGACAAGGCGGCGCTTGATCGGCGCAGTGTCCCCCCGGAAGTGCCCTTTCCGGCAAGCGACACCGGGCCGAAAGCCAAGGAACAATATCCTGATCTCCAATATCTCGGCGATCTCAGCGAAGAACAGTTCAATCGCTTGATGCTGGGATTTGCGGAGTGGGTTGCGCCGAAAGAAGGCGACAACGCAGGCTGCGCTTATTGCCACAAGCCTGAGAACATGGCGGATCGCTCGCTCTACACCCACCAGGTGGCGCAGCGCATGATCCAGATGACGCGGACCATCAATTCCGAATGGAAGGCCCACGTCGCCAATACCGGGGTGACGTGTTACACTTGCCATCGTGGCCAACCGGTGCCGGCCAATATCTGGTTCTCCAATGCCGGGCCCAATCCGCCCCGGGTGGGCGAAAGCGGCTGGGTCGGCTGGCGCAACGGCCAGAATGTGGCGGCCCCCTCGGCCGGTCTGACATCGCTTCCCTATGACAGCTTGAGTGCATACCTGCGCACGAGCCAGAATCCGACGGATATCCGCGTTACACCGACGACGGCTCTACCGACGGGCTCGAACCCCACGGGGATCATGGATGCGGAAAAGACCTACGCCTTGATGATCCATATGAGCCAGTCGCTCGGGGTAAACTGCACGTTCTGCCACAATTCCCGTGCGTTCAATGCCTGGGATCAGAGCCCCCCGCAGCGTGTCACCGCCTGGCACGGGATCCGGATGGCGCGGACGATCAACCAGACCTACATGGAACCACTCCAGACGGTGTTCCCGGCCAATCGCTTGGGCCCTCAGGGAGATTCGCCGAAGGTTGGTTGCTCGACTTGCCATAACGGCTTGTCAAAGCCGCTCAATGGCGCCCAGATGTTGCGGGATTATCTCGCGGAGCTTGGTGGACCGCAGCGGCGCTAAAGGCCAAGTGGGGCTTGGCCCAGGAATAAGAAAAAGGGCGCTCTCGAGCGCCCTTTTTGTTTGTGCCGATCAAGCGCAAAGAATGAAGCGGCATGAAACGGACGGAGCCACCACGACCTGATTGAATCAGATCCGGCGGTCATATCTCTCAGTCTGATTGAATGGACCTTGCACGCCTGCGAGTAAGCGCGTCCTGCGACGATCAGCGCCTTGGGTTGATCCCGGCCTAGAATGTCAGGTCTGGAAAGCGCTCGACATAGATGCGGAACCACGGGGTAAACTGCTCCGGCCCCCGCGCGATCTCGGCGCGCAAGCCCTGAGGCGTGACCCATCGCACGGTGTCGACTTCCTCGGGATCAAGCCGCATGGGAATGGCGGCGGTTTCAACCCGCCCCACGAACATATGCACGCGCTCGTGCTCGGTGAGCCCCGAACCGACGGCCGCCCTGTACTCGACAATGCGCGTTTCGGTCAGCGGCACGGAGATGCCAAGCTCTTCCCGAAGCCTGCGTGTCGCGCTTGCCTCAACGCTCTCGCCCCAGTGGGGATGCGTGCAGCAGGTATTCGCCCAGAGACCGGCGCAATGATATTTCGACGTCGCCCGGCGTTGGATCAAGAGCTGGTCGCCGAAGAAGACGAAGGCGGAGATCGCAAGGTGCAAGACACCGAGACGGTGGGCTTCGAGCTTCTCGATGGGGTAAAGGCTGCCATCGGCCGCGATCCCCGGGATGGTGATCACCGCGGGCGCAGAAACAAGGCTGCGTGGCGCGCGAAGAGCGGAAGCCGATACCATTTCAAACCCCGGATCCTGTGCAAAGAAAGCTTTGGGAAGTCTAGCAGGACCTACGTCTTAAGTCACTGCATCAACAACGAAAACACCATTCATGCGAGAGCGGCCTGATGCGTTATCTCTGGCCTATCCACACCGACGCCGGCGAGCGGCGCGCGCCCCTCCCATGTCCCCTCCCAGCCAAGCACCCGAAAGCGCGCATAGAGCTCCTCCCGGAACCAATGACCTTGCCGAACGCCACCAACAGCGCCCCGATGAGGGCCTTGGCCATAGGCGAAAGCCTGCATGGCCGCCGGGTCGTCCCAGATGGAGAAGGTCACCTGTTGAACCCACGGCACTTCACCCATGCCCATCTTGAAGCGCATGTGGTTCTGGGCTCGCACAAGGGCTGAGACATGGGGCGTATGGCGCCAGAAGGCGCTGAGGTGGCGAAGATTCACGGTTGCGCGCGTCAGCACCGCAAATGGCACCGGCGCCTCCTCGAGAGGTGAAACCGCAAAGGGCGACCCGCCGTCCCATTGGCCGCGGCTCGCATAGGCGCTGAGAAAAACCGTTGCCGATTCAGCAGCATGGGCGCGGTAACGGTGAAATATCGCGCCCTCGGTGACAGCACTTTGCGCCTCATCGAGGCTCGGCCAGGTCGCGAGAATGGCATAGACACCGAAATTCGGGATCGGCGTGAAGCCTTCGCCCGTTCCGGTGCCGAACAGTTTGAAAAAACCGATGCCCGGCATCGCGCGCAGGGGCGCGCGCGCGAACTGCATCTGGCTGAAGGCCCAGAGCCTGTTCACCGCCCCTTCAAATCGAAAGAAGGAGAGGCTGACCGCCTCCATCAGGCAACGGCCCGGGCAAGCGCGCATTGCGACCAGAGGCTCGCCAAGGCATTGACGAGATTATCGATATCCGCAGCGCTGTGCATCGGCGTCGGCGTGATCCGCAGGCGCTCGGTGCCGCGCGGAACGGTCGGATAGTTGATCGGCTGAATATAGATGCCGTGTTGATCCAACAGCACGTCGCTGATCCATTTGCACTTCACGGGATCACCCACCATCACAGGCACGATGTGGCTGGGATTGGGCATATAGGGAATGCCCACCGCATCGAGCCGGCGGCGCACCAAAGCGGCACTGGCCTGGTGGCGGGCCCGCTCAAACTGGCTCTGCTTCAAGTGCTTGACGCTCGCCAAGGCGCCAGCGGCAATCGCCGGCGGCAGCGAGCTTGAGAAGATGAAGCCGGAGGCAAAGGAGCGAACGAAATCGATGAGGACGGTTGAGCCGGTGATATAGCCGCCCACGACCCCGAAGCCCTTGGCGAGCGTCCCCTCGATGATGTCGATGCGATGCATCAAGCCTTCGCGCTCGGCAACGCCACCACCGCGCGGCCCATAGAGGCCGACCGCGTGGACTTCGTCGATATAGGTCATCGCGCCATAGCGGTCCGCGAGATCGCAGATCTCTTTGATCGGCGCGATATCGCCGTCCATGGAATAGACGCTCTCGAAGGCGATGAGCTTCGCGCGGCCGGGCGCGATCGACTTCAGTTTCGCTTCGAGATCCTTCAGATCATTGTGCTTGAACACCAAGCACTCCGCGCGGCTATGGCGCACGCCCTCGATCATTGAGGCGTGGTTGCCCGCGTCCGACAGGATCACGCAATTCGGCAGCTTTGATCCAAGTGTCGAAAGCGTCGCCCAATTCGACATATAGCCGGAATTGAACAGGAGAGCCGCTTCCTTGCCATGGAGGTCGGCAAGCTCACGCTCCAACAGCACGTGATAATGGTTGGTGCCGGAGATGTTGCGGGTACCGCCCGAGCCAGCGCCGCAATTGTCGAGGGCCTCATGCATCGCGGCGATGACGGCTGGGTGCTGACCCATGCCGAGATAGTCATTCGAGCACCACACCGTGACCGGGCGCGTGCCGGTTTCGTGATGCTGAGTTGCATGCGGGAAGTCGCCGCAGCGCCGCTCAATGTCGGTGAACACGCGATAGCGCCCCTCTTGATGGAGGCTATCGATGGAGGTCTTGAAGAATGCCTCATAATTCATGGCGTGCTTCCCCTAGGATTGATTGGTCTTGTCGTGACGGACGGAGGAAAGTCCGCCCCGGGGCGGGCTCAGGATCGATAGTCGATCACCGGACGGCACTGGCGCTCGAGCAGCGATGACTGCTTCGCTTGAGGCCGGAACCGAGGGTGCAATTTCGCTGGAGATACGGCCGATGTCGACGGCCTGCAATGCCCAGCGCCAAAGTGCCGCATCTTGTAAAGGCAGCACCAAGAACCAGTGTTCAACGATGGCAAGACCAAGCAGGGTCGCCACGAGCGCAAGGGCTACCGCCTGGAACGGATCGACTGTGGTGGCAGCAGCATGGACGATGACGCCGAACACGAGGCTTGAGAGTGTTACCGACACAGGGAAGAACAGGCTCACCCGCCGCCGGTCAAAATAGCTCGACAGATAGCTCAAATGCTTGGGCAGGAACTCAACCGACACATTCGGCACCCCGAAGAACAGATTGAGCTTCGCCGAGATCCGCATGGACCAAAGCACCAGGAAGGTCCAAAAACCCACCTGATTGGCGGCGCCAAAGCTCAAGATCGCGAGCAGGGCGCCTGCCAAGAGGATCGCAATTTCATGGGATGAAACCGTGTTGAAGGCCGCATGAAACCGCTTCATTCCCGTCGAATAGGGCTCTAACGGCTCACGCCTGGGCCCGGTGATATAGCCGTAGAGGAAGGTCATTTCGAGCCAACCCCACACCACCACGGCATAGGTGAAGCCGGCGAATGCGCCGGCAACCGTCGTGTTGTCGCGGGTGGCAACGAGGCCGAACAAACAGGCGACCGACAGAAGGCTTGCCGCCGCCATGCCCCACACATGGGCTTTGGCCGGCATGCGCACGAGCATGATGATCAGCCCGGTGGAGAACCACCAAGTGAACAGCCCGAAAACGATGGCAAGCCCTGCTGTCGACATCACTTTACCTGTTCACCACACCGGCTCGAGACGACTTGTCGCAGGCAAGTCGTTGGCTTTGGCCGGGATCATCATCAGACGGAGGAAGTTGAAACCGGCGCGGGCGCCGAGAACCCCCCGCTTAATGCTCCCCAACACGCCGCCTTGCTCGCGCGCTGCTTCCATCGCCAGATGGATATCCTTCAGCTTAGTCAAACCGCGACGGAAGGCGGGATGATCCAAGTCAATCACCAGCGGGAAACATTGCTTGGAGATCTCCGACGTCAGCCGGAAGACCTTCATGTCGTAGTCGTCGATATCGATGCCGAG
>JBAWYY010000064.1:0-10475 GCA_037143285.1 Alphaproteobacteria bacterium
ATTTTACCGGTCGACGGGTAGTGGTCTGCGGCGGCAGCAAGGGGATCGGGCGCTCTACCGCGCTTGGCTTTGCCCGCGCTGGAGCCTCGGTGTCGATTTGCGCGCGCGGACAGGCAGCCCTTGATCAAACGGCGGCCGAACTGAAGGCCTTCGGTCACACCGTCCATGCGGCCTCGTGCGATCTCGCCGATGGGGCCGCTATTGCCGCCTATATCCCGGCGGCCGCTAAGGCGCTCGGCGGCATCGACATCCTCGTCAATAATGCCAGCGGCTTCGGCATGGGCGACACGGATGAAGCCTGGGAGGCAGGCAGCTCCGTCGATGTGCTGGCAACGGTCCGCGCGAGCAGGGCGGCGCTCCCGCATCTCGAAACGGCGAAGGCCGGCGCCATCGTCAATATCTCCTCGATCTCAGGGCTCAGACCCTCCGCCCGCACGCCGGCCTATGCGGCCGTGAAGGCGGCGGTGATCCATTACACGACGTCTCAGGCGGCCATGCTTGCGCGCAAGGGCATTCGCGTGAATGCGGTGGCGCCGGGTTCGGTGGAGTTTCCCGGCGGCACCTGGGAGGCGCGGCGCACCAGCGATCCCGACCTCTTCGGCCGCATCCTGAAATCGATCCCCTTCGGGCGCCTTGGCACGCCGGAAGAAATCGCCGATGTCGTGATGTTCCTGTCGTCACCCTATGCCGCCTGGGTGACCGGGCAGACGATTGTCGCCGATGGCGGCCAAATTCTTGGCGCTTAACCGACAAAAACCCCGGCGGTGAGCCGGGGTTTTCATCATCAGGACCCTTGTTTGCTGCGGTTCAGTCGCAGACCACCATCGAGCGGCGCACCATGCCGTAGGGGGTCTCGACCCAGCGGCGAACCCGGTAGCAGTCGCCGCCATAGACCGGGGCGGGCGCAGCACGCGCTGCTGACGAAGCGATGACAGCGGTGGTGGCGCCAATCGCGACACCGGCGGCAAGCGGACCCCAGGGGAAATAGGCAGCCTGGGCTTGAGAGGTCGGCAGGGCGGTCACAAGACCGGTAGCGGCAACGGCGGCGAGGGCGAAAGTGCGGATCGACATGGCAGGCTCCTTCTGAGGGTTCGTCTGGGAAGCGACCATTCGCTCCCGATAACCATCAGTCGCAGCGAGCCCAAAAAAGGTTCGAGGAAACCGAAAACTTTTTTTGATGGTGCGCGATCAGCGGGTCTGAAGGCTTTCGAGATAGGCGAGGATCTCGCGCGATTTCGCAGTGTCGAAGAAGAAGTCCGGCATCTCGCGATGGGGCGTCGCCCATGACTTCAATACGATATCCACCACCGCTTCGCCGGGATGACGGCGCGAGAGATCGCGCAGCGCCGGCGCCCGCAAGTTCCGGCTGTGGTCGTGATGGTCCACCGCATGGCACGGCCCGCATTCGGCGACCGTGATGGCATGGCCCCGGCGCGGGCTCGGCTGCTGGGCGTCCGCCGGCATCGCGGCAAGGCAGAGCGCAAAAGCAGCGCCGATAGCGAGAGGGCTGATCGCGGGCGAGGGGCGTGTCGGCATGGCGGATCTCCTGTTCGCTCTCTCGTTCTATCATGATCCCCGCGCGCGACGAGGTGAAGCCATGCATGCGTCCCCATGGCGCGGGAATTAAGTTCCACTACGGTCGCGCGCCTAAATCTGATTGCGAAGGAGTTCCCCATGGATCTCGGCCTTGCCGGTCGTTCCGTCCTCGTCACCGGCGCCTCGAAGGGCATCGGGCTTGCCTGCGCCGAAGTCTTTGCCGCTGAGGGCGCCCGCGTCGTCATGGTCGCCCGCGATGGCGCGCGCCTTGAGACTGCGGCGGCCACGCTTCGCAAGACCACTCAGGGGCCGATCGAGACGATTGCCGCCGACCTCTCCAAGGGGCCGGAGCGCGAGAAGGTGGCTTCAGCCTTCCCCGATGTCGATATCCTCATCAACAATGCCGGCGCGATCCCGGGCGGTGGGCTCCTCGACCTCACTATGGAGCGCTGGGAGGAAGCCTGGTCGCTGAAGGTGATGGGATACATCCATATGACTCAGATGTATCTGGCGCGCATGAAAGCGCGCGCCGATGGCGTCATCGTCAATGTGATTGGGGCCGCCGGCCGTTCGCCGCGCTACGGCTATGTCTGCGGCGGCGCGGGCAATGCAGCCCTCATGGCCTTTACCGGCGCAGTCGGCGGCAAGTCCACCGATTGGGGCGTGCGCGTCTTCGCGATCAATCCGGCAGCCACCCGCACCGACCGGATCATCTCGCTGTCAAAGCAGCGCGCCCAGGCCGCCCACGGCGATGAAAACCGCTGGGAAGAGATGCTGACGGGCCTGCCGCTCAATCGCCTGATCGACCCCAAGGAAATCGCCAATGCGGCGGCGTTCCTGGCTTCGCCCGCCTGCGGTTATGTGAGCGGCGCGACGCTTGATGTCGATGGCGGCAGCGCCTTCAAGGGCTAGCGCCGGGATCAAAGACTGCAGGGCTCTCCCGCCCTTGACCCATCCCTTCCGCTCCCATCCTATCGTGTATCTGCACGAACCGAGATAGCCATGGCCCGCTCCGATCACACCGGCATGACCTTCATCGACCCCTTGCCCGCGAGAGGCGAGGTGAGGGACATAGCCCCCGGCGTGAAATGGGCGCGCCTGCCGCTGCCCTTTCGGCTGAACCACGTCAATGTCTGGCTCCTGCCCGAGGCGGACGGCTATACCCTCATCGATTGCGGCGTTGAGGGCGCCGAGATGCGCGCGCTCTGGGACGAGATGCTAGCGGGTCCTTTGGGCGGCCAACCGATCACTCGCTTCGTCGCGACCCATGGCCATACCGACCATGTGGGCCTCGCGGGTTATCTCTGCGAGCGCTTCGATATCCCCTATGTCTCAACGCTCGGCGAATGGCTGTGGCCGCGCCTACGCCATTTGGAGGCGGCTGAACCCGCGCGCCCGCAACTGCGCCGTTTCATGACCCAGCACGGCTGCGATGAGGCGCTGATCCAATCCATGATCGCCGCGCGCCCGACCTTTGTGGCAGCGCTCGGCCCGCCACCGGCGGCACTCGTGCGGCTTGTCGACGGCCAGATCATCCGCATGGGCGGCTTTGACTGGCGCGTGATGGTGGCCGCCGGCCATGCCGACGAACACGCTTCCTTTTATTGCGATGAAACCCGCGTCCTCATCGCCGGCGACCAGATCCTGTCGCATATTTCCCCCGTCGTCGGCGTCTTCCCCAATGAGCCCGACGGCGATCCCTTGGCCGATTATCTCGCGTCCCTGCCGCGCTTTGCCGAATTGCCGGAGGATACGCTGGTCTTGCCGTCCCACGGCACGCCCTTTCGCGGCCTTCACGCCCGCGTAAACTGGCTTGCCTCCCATCATGATGAGCGGCTCGACAAGCTCTTGGGGCTGTTAGACCAACCGGTGACGACCTCGGAAGCGGCCCACCGCCTGTTCACCCGCGCCATGGCCGAGGGTGCCGGCATGTTGGCGGTCGCCGAGACGCTCTCCCATTTGCACCGGCTCGTCGGGCAAGGACGCCTTGCCAAGAGCCAGCGCGACGACGGCGTGATGATCTTTTCACCGCTTCGCGGATAGGCTTCCGCGATGACGACCATCGCCCATGTTTCCGACCTCCATCCTGTACCCTTGCCCTCGCCGCTGGTGTGGCCCTGGCGGCTGAAGCCGGTGGCGGGCTTCGTCAATGCCATGCGCCATCACGGTGGCCATGAAGCGGGCACGCAGGCGGCAACCATCGCTGCGGTCGAAGCCTCAGGCGCGGATCTGGTAGCCGCCACCGGTGACTTCATCGAGTTCGGCCTGCCCGTCGAGATCGACGCGACCAAGCGCTTGTTTGATCGATGGGGCGGACCTGCCCGTGTCGCCTTCGCGCCCGGCAATCACGACCTTTACACGACAGATGCCGCGCCCCGCTGGCGGGCGGGGATGAGCGACTATTTCGCGGGCGCGGCTGAGCCCGTCGAGCCGAGCGACCTGCGCCCCCATTATCCGACCGTCCACCGCGTCGGCCTTGTCACCCTCATCACGCTCTGCTCAGGGCTCCCGACCTGGCTCTTCTCCGCTGAGGGGGAGGTTGGCGCGGCTCAGCTCGCCCGGCTTGAGGTGATCCTTGCGGGCCTCGACCGCGAGGCCACCATGCCCGTCGTCGCCGTCCATCATCCCCCACTTGTTGAGGACGTGAAGCCGCTGAAGCGCTTGCGCGATGCCGAGGCGCTCTTAGGCGTGCTCGCGCGCCATAACATCGAACTCGTGCTGCACGGCCATCTCCACCGCCATGAGAGCCGGATCGTGGCCTATGGCGGACGCAGCATTACCCTCAGCGGTGCGCCCTCGGGATCGGCCACCGGGCGCCATGATCCGGCCCCTGCCGGCATCACGCTCGTCGATGTCGAACGGGGTGATGAAGGCTTCACTTGGCGCATCACGCAGACCCGCACAGCAGCCTAAATCCTTGACAGATCGATGGTTTGACCCCATGGTTCCGGGCCTTCACCGAGGTGTTTCTTGTCCCGATTAGCGAGCGTTCTCTACGGCCCGAAAGAGGACTGCGATGCGCTGCTCGCAGCCTTTGCCGAGGCGCGGCGCGCCGAGGGCGTGCGGCTCGCCGGTCTCGTTCAGCTCAATGGCGCGGATGTGAGTTGTGCCGCCATGGAGATGGCGCTGAAGGACTTAACCACCGGGACCTCAGTCGATATCTGCCAGAATCTGGGCGCCGGCAGCGTCAATGCCTGCCGGCTCGACCCTCAGGCGCTCGCTGAAGCCGCAGGCCTTTTGCGCGCGGGCCTCGCGAGCGAAGTCGACCTCGTGATCATCAACAAATTCGGCCGTATGGAGAGTGAAGGCGCCGGCCTGATCGAAGAGATCGGGGCCGCTTTTGCCGCCGATCTGCCCATGATCGTTGGCGTGCCCCAGCGCTTCCGCGCGGCGTGGGAGGCCTTTAGCGGCGGCGCTGACGAAGCCTTGGCGCCATCTCATGAGGCGCTCGATGCCTGGTGGGCAAGGATTGCACTCCGCCAAGCCGCATAAGCGCGGCTTTCAGTCACTCATTCGTCATCATCGCCAACGAGGGTGACGCGCCCGACTTCTGAGGATGACGATGACCGTAACTGATGTGACCCCGCCCAAGCCGTCTGCGCCGAAGACCTCATCCCGCACCGCGCCGAAAGAGGTCGCTCCGCCCGATCTCTCGCATTCGCCTGAGCGTTTCATCAACCGGGAGCTTTCCTGGCTTCAGTTCAATCGTCGCGTGATGGAGGAGGCCTCCAATCGCGCCCATCCGCTCCTTGAGCACTTGCGGTTCCTGTCGATCTCGGCGAACAACCTCGACGAGTTCTTCATGGTCCGCGTCGCGGGCCTTCGCGGCCAAGTGCGCGCGGGCGGTGGGAGCATTTCGCCCGATGGTCTGACGCCTGCCGAACAGCTCGGCAAAATCTCCGAAGCCGTTGCAACCCTCGGGCAGGATCAGCAGCGCCGCTGGCGCGAATTGCGCGACGAATTGCTCGGTGAAGGCATCGTCCTGGTCGACGCGCAGGAAGTGACCAAGGCGGAACTCGCCTGGCTCGAAGATCACTTTCTGAACTATGTCTTCTCGGTTCTGACCCCGCTTGCGGTCGACCCGGCCCATCCCTTCCCCTTCATCCCCAATCTCGGCTTCACCATCGCGCTGTCGCTCGTCCGCGCCACCGACGGCAAGGCCATGCGTGCGCTGATCCGCGTGCCCGCCAAGATCGAGCGCTTCATCAAGCTGCCGGACTTTGCGCAAACCGGCGCCAAGCGCTTCGTCACGCTGGAACACAGCGTCGGCTTGTTCATCTCCCGCCTGTTCCCCGGCTATACCGTCAAAGGGCAGGGCGCTTTCCGCATCATCCGCGATAGCGATATCGAGCTTGAGGAAGAGGCCGAGGATCTCGTGCGCCTGTTCGAAACGGCGCTGAAACAGCGCCGGCGCGGCTCGGTGATCCGGCTTGAGGCTGAAAGCTCCATGCCGGAGGATCTGCGCCTGTTCCTTGCCCGCGCGCTGGGCGTGGCGGAAGAAGAGGTGTTCCTGGTCGATGGCGTGCTGGCGCTCAACGACCTCTCGCAATTGGTCGCGCTTGACCGTCCGGACCTTAAATTCGTGCCCTATGCGCCGCGCTACCCCGAGCGCATCCGCGAGCAGGGTGGTGATTGCTTCGCTGCCATTCGCCAGAAGGATCTGATCGTCCACCACCCCTATGAGAGCTTCGATGTGGTGGTGCAGTTCCTCAATCAGGCGGCCCGCGACCCGAATGTGATCGCGATCAAGCAGACGCTCTACCGCACCTCATCCGACAGCCCCATCGTGCGGGCGCTGGCGGAGGCAGCGGAGGCCGGCAAGTCGGTGACCGCGCTCGTCGAGCTGAAGGCGCGCTTTGACGAAGAAGCCAATATCCGCTGGGCCCGCGACCTGGAACGCGCTGGCGTGCAGGTGGTGTTCGGCTTCATCGAACTTAAAACCCACTCGAAACTTTCCATGGTGATCCGCCGCGAGGGCGAGGCGCTCGTGACCTATTGTCATGTCGGCACCGGCAATTATCACCCCGTCACCGCCAAGGTTTATACCGACCTTTCCTATTTCACCGATGATCCCGCCATCGGCCGCGATGTGGCGCGCGTCTTCAACTTCATCACCGGCTATGCCGAGCCCCAAGAGCTTGAGCTGATGGCGGTCTCGCCGCTCAATCTCAAAGCGAAGCTCCTCTCCCGCATTGAGGAAGAGATCGGCCACGCCAAGGCCGGGCGCCCCGCCGCCATCTGGATGAAGATGAACTCGCTGGTCGACCCCGTGATCATCGATGCGCTCTACAAGGCGAGCCAGGCCGGCGTGCCGGTGGAGTTGGTGGTGCGCGGCATCTGCTGTCTGCGCGCGGGCGTGCCGGGCTTGTCCGACAATATCCGCGCCAAATCGATCGTCGGGCGCTTCCTGGAGCACACCCGCATCTATGCTTTCGGTGGCGGCTATGGCCTGCCGAGCTCGAAGGCGACCGTCTATATTTCCTCAGCCGATTCGATGCCGCGCAACCTCGACCGCCGCGTCGAAGTGCTCTGCCCTATCGTCAATCCCACCGTTCACGAGCAGGTTCTCGACCAAATCATGGTTGCTAACCTGAAAGACAATCAGCAGAGCTGGCAGCTCTTGCCGGATGGGACATCCATGCGTATCAAGCCCGCCGAGGGTGAAGAGCCTTTCAACGCCCATAAATACTTCATGACCAATCCGAGTTTGTCGGGCCGTGGAAAGTCGCTCAAGGAATCGTCCCCCCGTCACCTCTCTCGCCGTGCCGAGCGCAGCTGACGTGCAGGACGAAGTCGCAGCCGGGCGCCTCTATCATGGCGCAACGGTTGCTGTGATTGACATCGGGTCGAACTCGGTCCGCCTCGTGGTCTACGAGGCTCTGACCCGTTCGCCGACGCCGCTGTTCAACGAAAAAGTGCTCTGCGGCCTCGGTCGCAATGTGGCGACCACCGGCCGCCTCTCGGACGAGGCGATAGCCCGCGCGCTGATTGCGGTGCGCCGCTTCCGTGCGCTGTGCGATACGATGCAGGTGGGCGAGTTGCATGTGCTGGCAACCGCGGCCGCGCGCGATGCCCGCAACGGGCTCGAATTCATCCACGATATCCGCACCATCTGCCGCGTGCCCGTGCGCCTCCTTTCCGGCAAGGAAGAGGCCCATTATGCAGCGCTCGGTGTCGTCTCCGGTATCCATGAGCCCGATGGCCTTGTGGGCGATCTCGGCGGCGGGTCGCTCGAACTGGTGGAAGTTAAAGGCGGCAAGATCGGCACGGGCATTACGCTCCCCATCGGCGGCCTGGCGCTGCAAGACGCCTCCTCGCAGAGCGTGAAGAAGGCCGAGCGGATCGTGGCGAAAGCCCTGTTGAAAGCCGACCTGCTCGCCAAGGGCAAGAAGCGCACTTTCTATGCGGTGGGCGGCACCTGGCGTTCGCTTGCCAAGCTCCACATGGCCCAGCGCGGCTATCCGCTCAACGTCATGCATGGCTACGCCCTGCCGGCGCGGGAACTCGCCGAGTTCTGCTATCTCGTCTCGCGCCAACCGACGGATTCGATCTCTCGGATCGATTCTGTGTCTGAGACCCGCCGTCCGCTGCTCGCCTATGGCGCGCTGGTGCTGGAGCGCGTGGTGCGCGAATCCAAGGTCGAGCGCGTGGTGCTCTCAGCCCTCGGCGTGCGCGAGGGGCTCCTTTATTCGCTGCTGAGCGAGGAGACGCGCAAACAGGACCCGCTGATTGTTGCCTCGCGCGAATTGTCGCTGCTGCGCTCGCGCTCGCCTCGCCATGGCGAGGAGCTGATCGCCTGGACCGATCGGTTCATGGACGCGGCCCATCTGGAAGAGACGAACGACGAGCGGCGGCTCCGCCATGCGGCCTGTCTCCTGGCCGACATCGGCTGGCGCGCCCATCCCGACTATCGCGGCGAGCAGAGCCTTAACATCATTGCCCATGCGGGCTTTGTCGGCGTCGACCACCCCGGACGCGGCTATCTGGCACTTGCGATCTATTATCGCTACGCCGGCATCCAAGATGAGGGCATGAGCCCGCGCATTCGCGAACTCGTGGGCGTGCGCCTCCTTGATCGCGCCCGCATTCTGGGGGCTGCCATGCGGGTCGCCTATCTGATCTCAGCGGCCATGCCCGGCGTCCTGCCGCGTGCGCCGCTCTCGGTGGAAGAGCGCAAGCTCGTCCTCACGCTGCGCGATGATCTCGCAGGCCTGGCCGGTGAGCGGCTTGCCAATCGGCTGAAGTCCCTTGGCCGGATCGTCGGCCGCGAAAGCGAATTGCGCGTCATCGCCTGAACAGGCGAAGGCTTTATGTCCCGCTAGCCGATCACAATTTCGCGTGTAGCGGGCATAATGCCGCACGGGCGCATCAGGGCTCCGCTCACATCGGGAGCGGCACCGCGCCCCATGTCGTGACCTAAGTGATTGTCCTCATGCGCTATTCCGGCTGCGCCCGCCCTTGAGCTTGCCCGCTCACTCGCAAAAATCGATGCCGAATGACACTGGCCACGGGCGCACATCCCCAGGTTCTGCCGGCCATTTAACACAATTTAAACCAAGTTATTATTTAGTGATTCTTAATTGCGGCAGTTAATCAACACTGAAGCGAGAGCAAATTGAGGCAAAGGAGCCAATCGTGAAGAAATCGCTCGCATGCGGTATCATTTTACTTGCAACATCATCTGCGGTGAATGCCGCAGATCTGTCTCGTCAGGCGGTTACAGCCATTATGGCGCCGCCTTCATTCACGTGGACCGGATTCTATGTTGGCGGTAATCTCGGTTACATGTACGGGTTCGGGAATGCCGTAACCACGGGTACCGCCGCCTTCCAGACCCTCGTCGCCCCCGGCATCGTCCCGGGCCGACTTGGCGCCAATCGCGACGGGTTCCTCGGCGGCCTTCAGGCTGGCTACAACTTCCAGTATGGCGCGGCCGTGCTGGGCGCTGAAGCCGACCTGCAACTGACCGATCTTCGCCGCCGCGCCAGCTTCACCGGCGCGGCCGTCCTTGGCACTCAGCTCACCACGTCGTCGCGCGCCGACCTTCGCTATCTCGGTACGCTGCGCGCCCGTATCGGCTTCACGCCGGTCGAGCGCCTGCTCATCTACGGCACGGCGGGTCTTGCCTATGGCGAGGTTGGCACCTCGGGCAGCGTCGTCGGCGTTCAGGCCCCCGCACTCTCCTGGAATGGCTCGACCTCGTCGACCCGCGCCGGCTGGGTCGTCGGCGGCGGCTTGGAATATGCCGTCACCAACAATCTGACCCTCAAAGGCGAATATCTCTATTACGATCTCGGCCGCACCTCGGTCAGCGCACTCGGCAACGCAGCGGTTCGCAGCGTCGCAGCCCTCAACGGCATCGACTATGTGGCGCGCACCGAGAACCGCGGCTCCATCGTCCGCGCCGGTGCAAACTACAAGTTCTGACGCCTCGATCATCACGACAAGGGGGCTCCGGCGCGATCCGGAGCCCTTTTCTTTTGTGAGGCCTCGCCCTAGCCCTGAAGCTCAAGCGGGAAGGGCTCGTGCTGCCAGACCTTCTCCAGGCCCAGATGCCGGACGCTATAGCCTTCAAGCCGACGCAAGATGGCAGCAATCGCCGGGCGATCACGCGCCGCGACCAACGGCGCAAGCGGCAGGAAAATGGAAAGGTACAAGTCCTCGAAACCTAAGCGCCCGCGCCATTTCTCCGGATGGGCTCGGATATCGGCAATGAAGGCATCGGCCGCCTCAAAATCGCCCCGCGCCAAATCAACGCAGAACCATTCGAAAGCGAGAGCGAAGTATCGCTCAGCATGCCGGCTGACAGGGCCGAGGCGTGCGACAAAATCATCGAGGGTCACAATGGACCGAAGCATCGGGAGCACGTCGCGCGCCAACTCCGCCTTAAACTCAGCGACGGAATCGGGGTCCTGCATGTTCCATAGGCGTTCTTCAGC
>JBAWYY010000065.1:0-10445 GCA_037143285.1 Alphaproteobacteria bacterium
CGATCCTGAAGCGCCTGACGACGGCGAAGGCCGAAATCCACCACTGGCGCGACTTCGACTATGTCTTGGTCAATGACGACCTCGACAAGGCTTTCGCCGGGCTTCAAGCCATTCTGGCGGCCGAGCGGCTCAAGCGCTCGCGGCGGCCCCTGATCGCCAGTCTCATTACCGATCTCGACCGCGATCTCGGCCGCGTGCTGGATGCCGGCGATCTCAGCGCCGCAAAAGCGCCCTAACGGGCTTCAACCGCGCGGGCGAGCTCGACAAAGCCGGCAATCCCGATCGTTTCAGCACGCGCGGTCGGGTCGAGACCTGCAGCTTCAATGAGGCCCAGGGTATCGCCGCCAAGCGCCTTCAGGCTCTGCCGCAACATCTTGCGCCTTTGTCCGAAGGCGGCCTGGGTGACCCGTTCGAGGATCGTGGTCGAGCAGGCCAAGGGTTCGGCGCGCGGCACCAGATGCACAACCGACGAGGTCACTTTTGGCGCGGGCACAAAGGCTGCCGGCGACACATCGAAAGCGATCCGCCCTTCGGCGCGCCAGCCTGTGAGAACGCCGAGGCGTCCATAAGGATCCTCGCCCGGCCGCGCGACAATGCGCTGGGCGACCTCCTTCTGAAACATCAAGGTCATCGACAGATACCAGGGCGGCCACGGCTCCGTGGTAAGCCAGCCGACCAAGAGGCTGGTCGCGACATTGTAAGGGAGGTTGGCGATAATCCGGGCGGGCCTACCCTCGAGACAGGGCCTGATATCCACATGGCTGGCATCGCCCTCAATGACGGTGAGGCGGCCCGGATAGTGGGCACTGATCTCGGCAAGCGCTGCGAGGCATCGGGGGTCGCGCTCCACCGCAATGACCCGGCCGGCACCAGCCGCCAAGATCGCCCGCGTCAGCCCGCCGGGACCTGGTCCGATCTCGACGACGGTTTCGTCGGTCAAGGCGCCGGCTGTCCGCGCGATGCGGCTCGTCAGGTTTAGGTCGAGAATGAAGTTTTGGCCGAGCGATTTGCGCGCCATCAGGTCGTGGCGTGCGATGACCTCGCGCAGCGGAGGAAGGTCGTCGATGGCGCTCAACGGCTTGCCTCCGGTCCCATATGCTTAGGATGAGGTGGTCGCCAAGCGGCCTGCGAGCCGAATGGCCGCGATCAAACTGTGCGGACGCGCATTGCCGGTGCCGGCAAGCGGGAAGGCTGTGCCATGGTCGGGCGAGGTACGAATGAAGGGGAGGCCGAGGGTGACATTGACGCCATCGTCGAAGGCAATGGTCTTGATCGGCGCCAAGACCTGATCGTGATACATGCCGATGGCCACATCATAGGTCGATCGTGCTTGGGCGTGGAACAGCGTATCGGCGGCATGGGGACCGGTTGCAGCGATGCCGCGCGAGACAAGCGTCTGGATTGCAGGCGTTATCGTCGTCTCTTCCTCGTGGCCTAACAATCCGCCTTCCCCTGCATGGGGGTTAAGGCCGCAGATCGCGAGCCGGGGCTGTTTGAACCCAAAGCGTGACCGCAGATCCTTATCCACGATGACAGCGGTCTCAACGATAAGGTCCGTCGTCAGCCGCTTCGGCACGTCGGCTAGCGGCATATGAATTGTTACCGGGACCACGGCGAGTTGCTCGCTCCAGATCATCATGACCGGACGTGCGGGGCTACCCGTGATGCCGGCCGCCAATTGGCCGAGAAACTCGGTATGGCCGGGATGGGGAAAGCCTGCTTCTGCGAGCACAAATTTCGCGATCGGGTTGGTGACCAGCGCCACTGCGTCGCCGCTCGTCACATCTTGAACAGCGCGCCGGATGGTCTCAATCACGGCCTGTGCAGTCGCAGCTACGGGCTCGCCTGGACGGTCGGCAATGGTCAATCCGATGGGAAGAACGGGCAGGGCCTCGTCAAAGATGTGGCCGGCCTCCTGCGGCGCGACCTCGCGCAGCGGGACATCCCATCCCAAACGCTTTGCTCGATCATGCAACAGCGCAGGGTCGGCAATGGCGTAGAAAGAGGGGAGCGCAGCACTGTTCCGATGACGCCATGCGTCGAGCAGGATATCGGGGCCGATGCCAGCCGGCTCGCCCATTGTGACGGCGATGGGAGGGGTCACGGACGTCCGCGCGGATATTCAATGACGGCCTGTCGGCGGATCTGTTGCAGATAGGTCTGCGAGATGCGGCGAAGCTCGGTCTGGGTGAGTTCGTCGCGCACTTGATTGCGCATCACCTGATTGTCGGAACGCATTTCATTTTTACCGCAAAGTGCAATCATCTCAAAGCCTTGAGACGTGCGGCTCGGCGGTGTCAAGCGGCCGACTTGGGTCGAATCAAGCACGCGACGAAACTCAGCGCCGAGGTCGCTCGACGACCGGCGGATTGGCTCGCGAATGGCCGCATCCGTAGTCGCATTGATCAATTCCGGCCCGGTTGTGCAGTTCTCAAAGCGACTGCGCAGGGTCTGCACGACGCCAGCGCGCTGTTGCACGACGCCGGGTGCGGCATTGGGCGCGACGACAACCGTGACCTGACGCAGCGTGTATTCAACAGCCCGCGAGTTACCGGATGTCCGCTTATTCACCTCAGCGTCCAATTGCGCATCGGGTACGAACACGGTTCGGCCATAGCGCGCTTGGATGAGGTTGGTCCATGACAGGTCGGCGCGAATGCGGCCCTTATAGACGCGCGCTTCGATACCCTGAGACCGCAACACTTGCTCGAAGGCAATGGGGTTGACCCCTGAGCGGGCGGCAACCTGCGCAAAGGCTTGGTCGACCTGAGCGTCGGTCGCTTGAACGCGGAACCGGCGCGATTCTACGAATTTTACGCGATCATTGATGATGTCATCGAGTGCTTCTTGGCGAGACGGTGCCCGCCCATTGATCAGTTGCAACAATCGTTGACGTTGCGGAATATCGAAGCCGGTGATGGGAAAGCCATTCACAACGGCAATCACTTGGCCTTCTTGCGCAATCGCAGGGGCAGAGATGAAGCCGCTTTGCAAACTCAGGCCGAGCGCCGCCGCCATAGCAAAGCGCCTGACGAGGCGAAAACCCCGCGACGTCCTGAGGCTATGTGACGCGATCATGGTGGACATGGCGATTTTGAGCGATCCTAGATCAAGGGCCAAACTGAGTGGCGGGCAGCAGGCCGGAAGCGTTTTGGGTCAGCGAGAGATCGCCGACAGTACGCAGACTGAACTTGAACATGAAGCGCTGGACATCGCGGGTCAATGTTCCGTTTGTGGCTGCTAAGCCGCCCGAATAGCCGAAATCGCGTGAATAGAACAATCCGAGCTGAAAACATTCGTCAAGATAGCTCACGCCGACAGTATAGCCTTCAAAGCGATTGCGCTGCACAAAGTCGCTGGTTGCATACATGTCGGGGTTCGGGCGCTGGAACGCGTAGCGCAGCGAACCGTAAATGGTCCAATTGTCGGTGGCGCGAACGGACATGGCGAGGGTCGCGCCAAAACGCGGGCTGGGCGTGCCGAGGAGCGGCTGCGAATTGAGATAGGTGAGGGTGCCGGTGGTTCCGATAATGCCCCACCGATAGGTGGCATCAAATTCGCCGCGGTTCAAAGCGAAGGTGCGTTCGTCAAAACGACCGCGAGCGCTGAAGCGAAGGTTCCGATCCACCTGATAGGTCAGGCGCGCCACATAATCGGAGCGTGGTCGCTCAAGGCCGGAATTGGCACCGGCACTCGCAATATCAAGCGCGCGATTGATGTTGTTGGGATCGCCGTAGGAGAACGAGTTCAATCCGAACAGGTGATAGGATTGACCAACGAGGACATTCAAGAACGACCCGTTGGTGAAGCGGTGGGTCATATTGAGCCCATAGTTCAACCGGCCGCCGCCTTCGACACGATCCCATCCGGAGAACCGATTGGTTCCGATCACGTTGGTGTCGTCGAAGACGAGACTTTGGGAGTCTTCATTCGGGAACTTGCCGATATAGGTTTCGTTTGGCCGCACCACGATCTGAAGGATGGGTTCGATAGTCGTTGTGCCGACGCTGTTCACCGCCATTAGCGGGTAGCGATAAGTGAGCGCAGCCGTCGGCGTCACGCGTCCAAAGACTTGACCGTTGTCCGCGAGATTGAAGAAGGACCCGAGCACTGCGGCATTGTTGCGAATGTTCACGGTCGCGACATCGCCGCGAACTGCGAAATAAGGCTCCCACAACTGACCGAAGGAATCGACGATCCGCCGACGCCAGGTCAATTCACCGGACGCGCGCGTGTAGGTCCCGTCGAAGCCGTTGACCAAGCAGTCAAGCGGGCTGTTGATCCGCGTCTGCGTCCCATTCGGATTAAGGCGCGTGCCAGCAGTTCCGCGCGGGTCACATTCGAAGTTGCGGAAACCGCCTGCCTGTACGGTGGAATAGGCTCCCCTCGAGATGATGTCGGGCGATTCTCGCGTCAAACTCGTCACATTCGCACGCCAGCCAAACTCGCCGCCGAAGATCGACTTGTCCCAAACTCGGAAATAATCGAGCTGTGGGTGTGTGGTGGGCAACTGCTTGTTGCTGAAGTCGGTGGCCGAAATGCCGATATAGCGCGTTGCCGACAGATCGAACCAACTGCGTTGGCCTTGGCCGCGCAAATAGATGCGCTGGTTGGCTTCGCCCTGGTTGGGCGCAAGAAGCGAATAGTCGCGAAGGAAGTCGCGGTCGGTCAGGAACGTCGCGTCCCAACCGATCACCCACTTTTCCGCCAAACGGAATTCACCAACCGTCTGCAATGATCCGCGAAAACGGCGATCGCCTGTGCCGCCGTCAAAGGCTCCGGGTACAGCCTGACTGATGCCGGCGGCGCGAATAGCATAGGACCCCGTGTCGGTCGCATGGCGCCATTCGAAGCGCGGCATCACGCCCTGACGCGAGTAAAAGACTGGTGACAGCAGAAGATCGTAATTCGGTGCGATGTTCCAGAAATAGGGGATCTCAACACCCACGCCCGTGCGCGTTGACGTCATAAAATTCGGTGCGAGGAACCCGGACCGCTTGCTCTCCGTCCCATCAGGCGTGAAGAACCAGGGAATATAGGCGATTGGTACGCCCCATATTTCGAGCCGCGACTGCTCAAAATAGATCGTCTTCTCGGATTCCTTGTGGATGATCCGCTTCGACTTGATCTGCCATGTAGGCGGGCGCGTTGCATCGGTGCGACAGGGTTCGCAGGCCGTATAAGTCGAGTTCTCGAAGGTTGTGGTCTCGCCGTCGCTGCGGGTCGTGTTGGTGGCACCGATATAGCGACGGTCGGGTGTTGCCACATTGAGCGACCGGACGAATCCGTCGCGGAACTGCTGGTCGAACTCCATCTCCTGGCCGTAGGCGATATTGCCGTTCGGTTCGGTGACGCGGATATTGCCGATCGCGCGAATGCGGTTGGTGCGACGATTGTAAACGAGCGTGTCGGCTTCGATGGTGCGGCCGTCGTAATAGACCTGCACCTTGCCGCGCGCGGTCACCTCTTCGGTATTGCTGTCATAGACCAGCTGCTCGGCGTTCACCATCATATTGGCGTCGCGGCGCACGGTGGTGAAGCCCGGAGCGTTCAAGCCCTGAGCCACGGCATAGTCAGCAGTTGAGGAGCACAGCAGAGCGACCGCGCTCGCAGCAGCGAGCGCGGCAGAGCGATATGCACGCGGTCCCAGGGCAGGGCGACGACCAGCCATTAGCCGTCTTCCTGTTTCAAAAGAACCAAGAAACCCATCAATGCTCCAATTGCGGCCGGAGACCATGCAGCAAGTACCGGCGGCACCAATCCCGACCGACCGAGATTCCCAGCCAGCTCACTGCCGACGTAAAGCAAAAATCCAGCGACGACGCCACCCAGAATCGTCTGCGTTAATCCGCCAAGACGCGCAAAACGCAAAGTGGCGGCGGCAGCCAACAACACCATGGCCACCAAAAGCAGGGGTCGAGCGAGCAATAACTGGTATTGCAGCTCAAAACGGGCACTTGGGAGCCCCGATTTCCGAGCAATCTGAATAAATTCAGGAAGATCCCAAAAAGATACCTGCTCGGGCATCACGAAGCTGTCCCGCACCTGATCGGCACTCAATTGGGTCGGCAAAAGATAGACTTCGTGTGTGGACGGTTCGCGGTCAATCGGGGTCACGCGCGCATTGAACAGCGTCCAATAACCGTTCCCGAGTTCGGCTGATGGCGCATCGATCCGCTCTTTGAAGAGCCCATCGCGCCCATAGACCAGCACATTGACACCGGTTAGCACGCGACCGCGATTGGCGGCAGAGGCGGCGTTAATGACGGTTTGTCCGTCCTCGGTCGCTTGGCGAAGCCAATAATTGTTCCGATTGTCGGCGGCGCCGGCGCGACCAAACAACTCGGCCTCCATCCGCAACGAGCGCTCGCGGAACTCTGAGGCGATGGGATTGTAAATGGTGGCTGCCGCGACGCCGATTAGCGCTGCGACGACGAGTGCCGGGGTGAGGAACTGCCAAGCCGAAAGACCGGCCGCGCGTGCCACCACCAACTCAAGTTTGCGGGATAGCCCGAGGAAGCAGATCATCGCGCCGATCAAGACCGCGAAGGGGAGCACGACCTCGGTGAAGGCCGGGACCCGGTAGAAGGTCAGGAGAGCAACAAGCTGGGTGGTCGCCCGTTTGGCATCTTCCACGCGACGGAGCTGCTCGACGAAGTCGATCACCAGCACGAGCGCGAAGCACGACACGAAGGTGCCCAAGACCGAGGCCGTGAACTTGCGCGTCATATAGCCTGCGAAAGTGAGCCCGATCATGATCTGGCCCTCACTGCGCCGCGCGGTTCGGCCAATTTCGCGATGCGCTCTTCGATGGCAGCACCCGCGCGGACTATGAAGGTCGGCATTGTAGGCCGCCAAAATCCGAGAGCCACCGAGCCATAGCCGATGATCGCGCCGACGGGCACGAGATAGACGAGGGGCACGGCGTTCGGCTGATTGGCAACGAGACCTGAGACGGCAAAGCCCGCGCCCCGGACAAGCGCCATCGAGCCGATTGCGCCAGCAACAGCCAAAGTGCGGCTTTGCCGCGTGGTCCGGGCGTGTCCCAGCATGGCGAACGCAATACACATCAAAGCCACGGCATAGAGCGGGGCTGCAAAACGATCATGCAGCTCCTGCCTGAACCGGCCAGCCCAGCGAACCACATTGGGGTCGCTGGGGTCTGGCCAGAGCAGTTCGGTTATATAGCGCTCAGATGGTCGATAAATCGTTTCGGCTGCTTGGGTCAGCTGGCTCAAGTTATAGGCGTAGCGATCGAAATGGACGATGGCGATCTCGCCGCCCTTGGGATCACGGCGCTGCATATTGCCGTTCTCCAAGACCATGACCGTCCCGTCTGCCACGTCGCTGATGGTGCCGCGCTCGGCAAGATAGGTGAGATGCTGCGTGGGGTCGCGGGCATCCGACACAATGATGCCCAGCAACAACCCGCCCGCTGCACGATCGCGCACATGGAAGGTCAGCCCGCGCTCGGCTTGCGTGAACTGGCCGGGGCGTACGATGGCCGCGACGATATTCGCTTGGACCTGGGTCAGCAGCGTTCGGAAATGGCGGATCGCAGCCGGCGCGATCCAAATCGCGAGAAGGCCGACGAGCACTGTCACAATCATCGTCAACGCGAGAAAAGGGCGAATAACCTGACGCGGCGCAACACCTGCGGCCGCAATCACGATCAATTCGCTATCGCCGTTCAATTTGCTGAGCGTTTGGACGATGGCGATGAACAGCGCGA
Organism: Alphaproteobacteria bacterium; assembly: GCA_037143285.1. Classification (GTDB taxonomy): domain Bacteria; phylum Pseudomonadota; class Alphaproteobacteria; order Rhizobiales; family Phreatobacteraceae; genus Phreatobacter. Next base: position 7,733 of record JBAWYY010000065.1, read on the forward strand.
TGGGGGCAATGAGCATCACCAGGAACGGCAAGCCCAAGCTGGTCATCATGATGAACAGCACAATCGTCTGACCGCTATTCGTGACGAGATCGAGCTGGCGCAGGATCTGGGTGATCCACACGACCAAGGTCAGGACAAACAGGCCCGCGACGAAAGCCACGGCCGCTTGTCGAAAGATATACCGCTCCAGCGAACCCATGCTCGTCCCGCGTCGCGCGTCCCTGCGCGTGCCGTCTCTTGCAATGGATTACGGGCGTATCATGGCAACGGCAAGGACGCGCAGCACGTTTGCGCCGCGCCGTAGTGTCCTTGCCACAGCAAAGGCCTAGTCTAATTGGAAATATGGTTAACGCTTGCGGCGATTCTAGCCGTTCTCATTCACTCGATCGACCCTAGGGCCCCATGCCTGACAGCTTGAAAATCTCATTCAATGCCCTCGACGCGAAGCCGGTGGGGGCCATCGTTGTGTTTGCCGACAGCGCGCTGCGCTGGGGCGACGCGACCAAGGCGCTTCTCGGCAAAACCGCCGCCGGTATTAGCGCCACGCTCGGCCAAGAAAACTTCACTGGCAAATTCGGCTCGGCCGTTGATCTCATCGCGCCCGCCGGCCTCTCCGCGCCGAGGTTGATCGTGATGGGTGTCGGCAAGCCCAGTGAGTGGAAGGGCCTCGATGCCGTGAAGCTCGGCGGCGCGCTATGCGCCAAGCTGCCGGATGCGGCCGATGCCGCAACGGTGCTGCTTGAGACCGGCGAGGGCGCTTTGACGCCGGAGCAGGCGGCCGATGTCGCGCTTGGCTTCCGACTGCGCTTTTACGCCTTCGATCGCTACAAGACCAAGAAGAAGGACGGCGACGAAGGGGTGAAGAAGCGCTCCCTCTCGCTCTTGGTGGCCGACGAGAAGGCGGCGCGCAAAGTGTTCAAGGCCCGTGAGGCCCTGGCCGACGGCGTTGATCTCGCCCGCGACCTCGTCAATGAGCCGCCGAATGTTCTGCACCCCCAGGAATTTGCCAAGCGCGCGCAGGCGCTCACCTCGCTCGGGGTCGATGTCGAGGTCTTGGGCGAAAAGGAAATGAAGAAGCTCGGCATGGGCGCGCTTCTGGCGGTCGGCCAGGGGTCTGAGCGCGAGAGCCAGCTTGTGGTGATGCAGTGGAACGGCGGCAAATCTGGCGCCGCACCCGTTTGCATCGTCGGCAAGGGCGTGGTGTTCGACACCGGCGGTATCTCCATCAAGCCTGCCGAGAATATGCAGGACATGAAGGGCGATATGGCGGGGGCGGCCTGCGTCGTTGGCCTCATGCATGCGCTCGCCGCCCGCAAAGCCAAGGTCAATGCGGTCGGGATCATCGGTGTGGTCGAGAACATGCCGGATGGGCGGGCCTATCGTCCCGGTGACATCCTCACCTCCATGTCCGGTCAGACCATTGAGATCATCAATACCGATGCGGAAGGCCGGCTCGTGCTCGCCGACGCGCTTTGGTATGCGAAAAACCGCTTCAAGCCCAAGGCCATGGTCAATCTCGCGACGCTCACCGGCGCGATCATTGTCGCCTTGGGGCAAGAGCATGCCGGGCTTTTCGCCAACAATGATGAGCTCGCAACAGCGTTGACCGAAGCCGGCCTTGCGACCGGTGAGAAGGTCTGGCGCATGCCGCTTGCCGCTGAATATGACAAGCTGATGGATAGCACCTTTGCCGATATGAAGAATGCCGGCGGTCGCTATGCAGGCTCAATCACGGCGGCTCAGTTCCTTCAGCGCTATGTGGAGGGGACCGCTTGGGCGCATCTCGATGTCGCAGGCGTCGCCATGAGCTCACCAAAAACCGATCTTAACCGATCCTGGGGGTCGGGCTGGGGCGTTCGCCTCCTTGATCGCTGGGTCAGCGATCATCACGAAGGGTGAGGGCGGCAGGGTCCTAGCCCTCGGGCCGCAACCACTCCGCTGGAGCTGGGATGACTGACGTCCTGTTCTACCATCTGGAAACGCAGCCGCTTGAGCGCGTGTTGCCGCAACTCCTGGAGAAATCCTTGGAGCGCGGCTGGCGCGTGGTGGTGCAAGCGGGATCTCCCGATCGCGTCGAGGCCCTGGATGCGAGCCTTTGGACCTATTCGGATGAGAGCTTCTTGGCCCATGGCAAGGCGAGCGAGCCTGACGCCGAGAAACAGCCCATCCTGATTACGACGGACGAGACACGCCCCAATGGCGCGACCGTGCGCTTTCTTGTCGATGGGGCGTCGCTCCCCGCTGATATGGCCGGCTATGAGCGGGTCATCATGATGTTCGACGGCACCGACCCCGATGCGGTGGATGCGGCACGCGCCCAATGGTCTCTCGCCAAAAGTGGCGGCCATGTCTGCACCTATTGGCGACAGAGTCCTGAGGGTCGGTGGGAGAAGAAGGCGTGAGCGCGCCGTCCGTCGCGCGCCCGGCAAGCTTCGTCGACGGGCAAGCGCTGCGGGAATATGCCTTTGTCGTCCTCGCGGTGTTCCTGACAGCGCTGACGGCCCATCAATCCATCATGTTGTCGGTGGTTTGGGGCAAAGCGGGCTTCACGCCTGCTGAAATCGGCCTCCTGTTCTCGGTTTACGGGATCCCGCAAGTCCTGCTGGCGTTTCTGTCGTGCGCGGTCGCCAATCGCTTCGGACTTCTGCCGACCATGCGCTTTGGCGGCTTCATGGTGATGCTCGGGCTTGCGAGCTTTGCTCTCACGCAGAAC
>JBAWYY010000066.1:0-10429 GCA_037143285.1 Alphaproteobacteria bacterium
AGCCCGGTCGGATCGGGCTCGGAGAGGCCGGAGCCCGGCAGATCGAAGCGAATGACCCGGTAGCTCGCCTCCAGCCCGCGCGCCCAGGGCTCGAAGGTGTGGAGGCTCGACCCGAAGCCGTGCAACATCACAACAGCCGGCGCCTCGCGCGGGCCGGTGTCGCGGACATGGAGCCGAAAGCCGCCGATGTCGATGAGATCGGCGGGGGATCTGAGATAGGTGGCGGCGAGCGTCGCGCGCGGGATATCCGGCGTCCACAACCAATAGCCGAGGCCGGCTAGCGCCGCGGTCACCGCAACGGCGATGGACATGAAGAGAGTTCTCAAGCGCCGCGTCTCGGTCAGGCGATGTTTCAGGCTTCGCACCAATGACGGCGCGCAAGACTTGCACCCTAACACGGCAAGGAATGGGGCGCGCGAACGCAGTGTCGCTCATACCGCTGGCAAAACCCATGCGGGCGCTGCCTAAAATCTAACGTTGCGAAATCTGTGAAATACGGTCACCTCTTGGGGATCGTCATCTGTGACCCCTGAGATGAGCTATTGCCGTGGGGTCCCTTCAGATTCATCCGCGACCGCCGCGACGTCGTACAATTACATCACCCCACTGGAGCGGCGCCATGCTCGACAAGACCCCCGAAGCCGTCGTCTTGGACAAGCCCGTGGCGGCGCCCTCGCCCACGCGGCTCAAGACGCAGATCGTGGTGGTCGGTGGTGGCGCGGGCGGGCTCGCCCTCGTGCGCAAGCTCGGCGCCTATTATGGCCGGGATGAGTTCGACATCATTCTTGTCGAACGCAACCACACCCATATCTGGAAGCCGCTGTTGCATGAGGTTGCCGCCGGCTCGCTGGACGCCAATCTCGACGAAGTCGGTTATCGCAGCCACGGCCATCGCTGGGGCTATCGCTTTTTCCTCGGCAGCCTTGAGGCCATTGATCGCGAGAAGCGGCAGGTCATCCTCGCGCCCATCAAGGATACCGATGGCACGGAGCTGATCGCGCGCCACACCATCCGTTACGACTATCTGGTGCTGGCCATTGGTGCGGTGTCCAATGATTTCGGTATTCCCGGCGTCAGGCAAAACTGCCTTTTCCTCGACGACCGCACCGGCGCCGACCGCTTTCGCCAGAAGCTGCTCAACCATTGTTTGCGCGTGTCCCGGGCGCTGAGCGTTGATGCGAGCGTGCCGCAGACCGTCGACATCGCCATCATCGGCGGTGGGGCGACAGGGGTGGAATTGGCCGCCGAGCTCTTCAATGCGGCTTCAGCGCTCGGGCACTATGGTCTCGAAGTCTTTGACGAGAGCTGCCTGCGCGTGACCTTGATCGAGGCGGGGCCGCGCCTCTTGCCGGCGCTTCCCGAAAAGCTTGCCGAGGCCGCAAAAGAAGAGCTCGAACAGTTGGGCGTCACCGTTCTCACCGGCACGACGGTGACCGAGGTGACGACCGAGGGCGTGGTGACGTCAAACGGCGTCATAAAAGCCGATTTGCGCGTGTGGGCTGCCGGCGTGCGCGGCCCCGATGTCTTGAAAGAAATTGGTGGCCTTGAGACCAATCGCAACAATCAATTGATGGTGCGGCCGGACCTGCGCACCACCCGCGACGATCGCATCTATGCGCTCGGCGACTGCTGCTGCTTCATCCCCGAGGGTGAAACCAAGCCCGTGCCGCCGCGCGCACAGGCCGCCCATCAGATGGCGGGAACCGTGCTCGCCAACATCAAAGCGGCGATTAGCGGCGGCACGCCGCAGACCTTCATCTATCGCGACAAGGGATCGCTCGTGTCGTTGTCGCGGTTCTCAACCGTCGGCAGCCTCATGGGCAATTTGATCGGCGGCCGCATGGCGATCGAAGGCCGCATCGCCCGCCTCGTCTATGTCTCGCTCTACCGCATGCATCTCTTCGCCGTGCACGGCTGGCTCAAAGGCATGACCTTGGTCGCCATCGGCCACGTCAACCAGATCGTACGGCCCAGGCTGAAGCTGCATTAGGGGGTGAGAGGCAGACGGCGAGCTTCGCTGCCGTTCGCCGACACTCATCAACCTCGGCGCCTTAGGCCAAATGTGCCGGAATTGACGCCGTTATTCACGGTGACGTCGATCAATCCTAAGCGTTTCTGCGGCAATGGCAGTGCAACACGAAATTGCTAGGGTGCGCGCGTCAAGGCCCAGGAATACCGCCGATGGATTCGAACTCCCCGATCCTTAGAAGCCAACGCATCGTCCAAATCTGTCTGTTTCTTTTCGGGGCCATTGGGCTCTTCGGTGGCGCGCTGCAATTTTATTTAGGCCAGCCACAGACTGTGCCGCGTCTCGACAATATTCACCGCTTCATGGCCGGCATCTATTTCATCAGCGGCGTTATTTGCATGTGGGCGTGCTTTACCGTTCGCCAACAAGGAACGCTCGTCTATATTCTTGGTTTAGGCGTGTTTCTTGCGGGTACCGGGCGATTGGTGTCGATCAGTCAGGTTGGTCTGCCGGAGCCGGCAGCACTCTGGCTGGGCTATATGGTTCCGGAACTGCTCGTGCCTTGGATCATGATCATTGCTCACATGGCCACCCAAAGACGCCTTGCGGCCATGAAGGGTTGACCATCCGGCAGCCGTGCTTCGGGCTGAAATCAAGGGCGCGCATGGCAGCGCTCTGATATCACCTTAACCCAGCCCTGAACGCACAGGCGTCCCGTTCGCAAGTGCCGTTTCCTCAGCGAAAGCCAACAACGGCAGCGCCGCGAGCATTTGGTAAACAAATGCTTTCGCGACCGCTTACCCCGTTAAGCATCGCAAAACTCAATGTTAAAAGACTACGCATTATTATACCGCTTGTCGCAAGAACAATGACGGGCGTCATGATGAGACGGCTTCACGTAAAATCACGGCTGCAATTCCAAACTCTCGCGCGCCGAGCCATGGCCGCGGCAGCGAGATTTCGTGGGAACATCGCCGGTGTGACGGCCGTGTTCTTCGCGATCGTGAGCGTACCGGTCGTTGCTCTGGTGGTTGGTGCGATCGAATACAGTAACGCCATGCGTACGCGCACGATGTTGCAGGTCGCGGCCGACGCGGCAGTTCTCGCGGCCGTTTCCAAAGCCGATGAGAATAAGCGCCTGACAGATGCAAGCGACGCGCAAAGCATCGCTCGCGCCGAAGCACTGGTGCGCAAATTTATCGAAGAACAGACGCGCGGAATGACGGATTTCTCCGTCGATTCCGTCAATATCGACGTCTCCATGGACAATGGGAAGATTACAGCGCGCTTTTGCATCGCCGGACGGCAGCAGACGCCAAAATTACAGATCGCGGGTATTGAGAACATTCCGGTGAAGGTGTGCAGCGATGCTCTGTCATCGCCGCCGGCCTTCGTCGAAATCAACGTCCTGATCGATGCGTCCGGTTCGATGGGGATCGGCGCCACGCAACGCGATCAAGATATCATGCAGCGCGAGATCGGCTGCACATTCGGCTGCCACATCAGCGGGACAGCCAATGCCGCTAGGCGCGCGGGCGCCGTGATGCGGTTCGATGTCGTGCGGGATGCTGCCGTCGACATGGTTCGCACCGCGCTTACTGAAACCCGACTGCAAAACAACATCACCTTCAACGTCTTCACCTTCTCGAACACGTTGCAACAAATCGCGTCGTCCAGCGACCCCTTAACCGTCGTTCAGTCCAAAACAGCGCAAGCAGAACTTGCAGGCGCACCGCCGGGCGGCGGCACGCTGTTCAATGTCGCGCTGGCCGATTTCCAACGCACGCTCGCCCGATCCGGCGATGGCCGCACGGCGAGCAATCCCAAGCGGTTTGTGATGATCATGACCGATGGCATCGAGGACAATGTGAAGTTTGACGATGGCGGCCAGACGGGCTGGTCGCCCGACCGGTCGTTTGTTCGGCTATCCCCATCCTTCGCGGCGGGGGCGGAGATCATCCAGGGGTTCAACTCGGCCTATTGCGCCCCCCTTAAGGCGCAGGGCGCAACGGTCATGACCCTCACGACGCCCTATGTTATTCCCAGGGGAACGACGGATTCCCGCTATCTGAATATCGAGCGGATCCTTAAGCCTTTGATTGCGAACAACATGTCGCAATGCGCGAGCGCCCCCAATCTCGCGTTTTCCGCCGACGACCCGGCCTCGATCCAGGCGGCACTGCGTCGGATGTTCAGCGCGACGCTTGAGCATGCGCGACTGACGAAGTGACGCAGGGCTGTTCGGTTCTGTAGGGAAAATCTGGGGGCTATCGGACAGACTTGAATGGTCTCGGAACCGCCCTTACCCCTGCATGGCCTCAGTCGTGCTGCTTTGGGGCCGCTAGGCATAAGGGCATTGGGTCCCGGTCTTTGAATCTTTGTCCGTCGCTGAGGGAGCGTTCCCGGATTAACCGGCCGCATCACCGCGAGGCGGATGATCGCGGTAGAGGTCTCAAAGTAGCGGACGATGCGTGGATTTCTTATGCGATCAAGGCGACCGATACCCGCCATCGCCGCAAGCCAATTTCCCTCTGGCAGAGCCCCACTTCTGGCAGAGCCCCCTCTGACAGAGAAGTTTGGACCCAATCAGGCGGCTGCAGCCTTCTTGGCGCGCGATTTGTTGGCGTACATTGCCGCGTCCGCCCGCGCGACGACATCCTGCCAGCGCTCTGAGGCAGACTTGGGCGACGCATAGCCGACGGCGACCCCGACACTGGCCGACCGCGTGCCGAAAGCGATCGGGTGGGTCAGCACGTCCTGAAGGTCGCGCTGGAGCCGCTCACTGAATGTGTCTGAAAGCCGCCCGGCGGTGATGATCGCGAACTCATCGCCACCCAGACGCGCCAGCCGGTCGCCATCCCGAATGACGCCTTCGAAGCGGGTCGCGACCACCCGCAGCAGTTCGTCTCCGGCCGCGTGGCCGAGCGCGTCGTTGACGGCCTTGAAGCCGTTCATGTCGAGGTAGAGCACGGTGTAGTCGCCCGAGCCCGAAAGCTGTTCCAGGTGCCGTTCAAATCCGATGCGATTCAGCGCGCCGGTGAGCGGATCGATCTTAAGGCGACGCTCCAGATCCGCCATCGTGCGTTGCTCGTCGGTCACCTCATAGAACGCGGCGAGATTAATCGAGTCGTGCAACCACTCGACGCGCCACGCGCGAATGTCTCCATCCTCTCCTGCGCGGATCAGCGTGCTGCGATCGCGCAGGTTCGGCATACAGGCTGAGCTGAAATCAGCAGCGCCCACCCACTCCTTGGCGCCAGTCAGCGCGCCTGCGTTCGGGTTGGCGTGCTTGACCGCACCGCGCGCGCCAAACAGCACCACCGGGACAGGGCGGTCGGCCTGACTTCGCCAAGCCCAGGCCTCCTCAGGGCTGAGATCGCCCTTAAGGAAGGCGGAAAACAGTTCAAAGACCTGCAGACGGACAAAGATTGACGCCATGAAACCGGCGGACAGAAGCGCCACCGTCGTCATCGGCTGCAGCCACACACCCAGGTGATGCAGGATGAATATCGATCCAAATGCAATCATGACGCTCGCCAATGCCAAGGCGACGAGCGTGCGGCGAGCCGTTGGGAATATCCGGCCAATAAAAACGCCCATAGCGAGCGCAAGGACGCCGAAGACAATGGCTGCAACAGCGCTTATGCGCGATTGCTGTGCGTAATCCTGGAGGGCGGACTGGGTCGCCAGCGATATCATCCGGCCACGGCCCAGCTGACCATGGCCCGCGATGCTGACGGCAGATCTTCCGGCAACCCGATCATAGGCGATCACGACCAGCCGGTCCCGGAAGAGCTCCACCGGCCTCGGGTTGGCCAGCGCCGCGCCTAGCGTGGTTGCGTCGATCGTTGCGGGATCAAGGCGCAGGTCGATCGGCTGGAGCCCTGCGCCGAAGGCCCCGGTGACCAGCCAATCGACGGGATTTCGAGCATTGTCGGCGACCCTCACCCGCCGAAACCAGCCGTCAGGGTCCGGTAGAAACTCGGCATCCGCCGTGCGGACAATCCCCGTGAAGGGCTCGGCGAGAGGCCGATCAGCGCTGCTGGCGACAACCAGCCGATCGCGGCCGACCGCAACCATCGCAGCGGCAAGGGCTGCGTCATCAGCGGGTCTGAGCATCGTGGGTAGGCCGAGATCGAGATAGATGCGCCGTGCCCCGCCCGCATCGGCATGTGACAGGACCCGAGCGATCTCGCCTCTCATGGCGGAGGTCTCCTGCGTCCGCGCGACGTCTGCGGGAGTGATCTCCACGAGCAGAACGGGCCCCACAGCAGAGTGCTTCCGCTGTGCGAGGAGGACGTCCGCAATGGCGTTATCGAGCCTCTGGGGACTGGCCAATAGGGCTATGAAGCCAGCCACCAGGGCGACGCCCAGCACGCGCACCCATGACCAGCCCGGCGTCATTCGCCGCTCGGCGGCGGGGAGTTGCTATCAGGCGGCGGCGCGTCGGGAGGCCCATTCATCGCCCGAGAGATGTCTGCCACAACGACGCCAATGCTCGTCCCAGTCTGGGCGACAGCAGCGGTGATCGCCACCGCGAGCGCGAAAGCGACGACGCCATACTCGACTGATGTCACGCCCGCGTTGCAGCGCGCAATCGCGGCTAAGATCGACCTGAGAGAGCTCATAGGAATAGTATTGCGCGGATTCATTTCGGTTCGGTAAAGGGGTACGGCAAAAGCAGGGGCCCGCGACAAAGGATTTGGTACGAATATTAAAGCCTTAGCGATCAACAACCCTGAGATTTAGGATCGAGCAGCAGCTTCCCGGCAGATTGAGGCGCTTTCAGACAAACCAAGATAATCTCAGAAAAGGCCCCGACCCCGGCAGGGCACCGGAGCGGCGACAAATCCAATCTTTCCGAGGGTGTCGCGCTGCCCGAACTGGCACGTGACGCCGAAAAGCTGCTTGCGAAGCAATAGGCGCGCGAAAAGTGAGATTTGGCTGGGGGACTAGGATTCGAACCTAGATTAACGGAGTCAGAGTCCGCTGTTCTACCGTTGAACTATCCCCCAACACCGCGAGCATTGCGGGCTCGAAGGCCCCGGTTCGGCGGTTGGATGCGCGGAGATAGTCTAAGACGCGGCGCGCATCAAGCCCTTCCCGCATGACTTAAGGCGTCGGGCGCGTGCGAGTTTGCGAAGGACGCTTGCGGTCGACCCCCTTGCTGATACACTCAGCCCCAACTTCATCGGATCAACCGTCGTGCCGTCGAGCGCGTGAGAGCGCGCTCCGCCGTCGGTGAGAAAGGTCGCTATGGCCGAAGAACCGCCCCCGCGCGGTTCGGCGGACCCTGCCGCGTCGGACGCGGCCGGGGCCGTCTCGCCGTCATCGTCCTCGGCTGTAGCCGGGGGTGTCAGCTTGCCTGCGCCTCGGGCCAGCGGGCTCTATGCTGCGCTCGATCTCGGCACCAATAATTGCCGCCTTTTGATCGCGCGGCCCGATAGCGGCAGCTTTCGGGTGGTGGACGCTTTTTCGCGCATCGTGCGTTTGGGCGAGGGGCTCGCCGAAACCGGGCGGCTCAGCCAAAACGCCATGGACCGCGCCATTGAGGCGCTGAAGGTCTGCCGGACGAAGCTCGTCGACCGGCGGGTGGGCAAAGCGCGCCTCATCGCGACGGAAGCCTCGCGTGCCGCTGAAAACGGCCGGGCGTTTTTGGATCGGGTGCGGGCGGAAACCGGCCTCATCTTGGAGATGATCGACCGGGAAACCGAGGCGCGGCTGGCGGCTGAGGGCTGCGCGCCGCTCGCCGACCCGCGCGCCAATGGCGTCGTGCTGTTCGATATTGGCGGCGGCTCAACGGAGCTCGTTTGGATGATCCCGCGCGGGCCCGGCAAGGCCGGCGGGCCGCAGACGGCAGAAGTGCGCGCCTGGATCTCGCTGCCTGTCGGCGTGGTGACGCTTGCCGAACGCCATGGCGGACGCGATGTGACGCCGGCCGGTTTCAAGGGCATGGTGGACGAAGTCGCTGACCTCGTGGCGGCTTTTCCGGCGCGCGAGGCGATGCGCGCGCAGCTCGCATCCCTTCATCTCCTCGGCACCTCGGGCACGGTGACGACGCTGGCCGGCCTCCATCTCGACCTGCCGCGTTATGATCGGCGCCGCGTCGACGGCCTCTGGCTCTCGCGCGATGAGGTGGACAGCGTGATGGGGCGGCTTGTCGCCATGGACTATGACGCGCGTGTGGCCAATGCCTGCATCGGGGCGGAGCGGGCGGACCTGGTCTTGGCGGGCTGCGCGATTTTCGAGGGCATCCGCCGGCATTTCCCATGCGAACGCCTGCGTGTCGCCGATCGCGGCTTGCGCGAAGGCATCCTCATCGGATTGATGCGGGCCGACGGCGCTTGGCGCCGGCGCGGGCATCCTCAGTTTCACGGGCGACGGCCATGACCAATGACAAAGGCAAGAGCGGCGCGCGCAATATGGCGGTGCGGCTCAAGACCGCGAAGAAGCGCACCACCAGCCAGCAGAAATGGCTGGAGCGGCAGTTGAACGATCCCTATGTGGCCCGCGCCAAGCGCGAGGGCTATCGCTCGCGGGCAGCCTTCAAGCTCATCGAGATCGACGACCGCTTGAAGCTGTTGAAGCCCGGCGCGCGCGTGGTGGATTTAGGCGCTGCTCCCGGCGGCTGGCTGCAGGTGACGGCCCAGCGCATTGGTCTCGATAAGGGGCGCGGCGCGCTGGTCGGCATCGATCTCCTGGCGGTCGACCCCTTGCCCGGCGTTGCCTTCATTCAGGGCGATTTCACCGCCGATGACGCGCCTGACAAGCTGAAAGCGCTGCTCGGCGGCCCGGCAGACGTGGTGCTCTCCGACATGGCGGCCAATGCCATGGGTCACAAGAAGACCGACCACATGAAGATCGTCTATCTCGCCGAACTCGCCATTGCCTTTGCGCGCGAGGTCTTGGCGCCCGGCGGGCATTTTCTCTGCAAGGTGCTGCAGGGCGGCACGGAGGGCGAATTGCTCGCCGATCTCAAGCGCGACTTCACCACCGTGCGTCACATCAAGCCCCAAGCGAGCCGGCAGGATTCGAGCGAACTCTATGTGCTCGCCACCGGCTTTCGCGGGCGGGCCTTGGGTAGAGACAATCCGGACCGTGAGAGCTGATGCTCGCCTTCGCCATCACCTGCCTGCTGATTGAGCTGACACCCGGGCCGAATATGGCGACGCTTGCGGCCCTCACCCTTGCCCATGGCAGGCGGGCGGGCCTGTTCGTGGTAGCCGGCATCGGCACGGGCCTCCTGATCATCGGCCTCATCGCGGGCGCGGGCCTTGCGACCCTCATCACCGAGGTGCCGGCGCTGTTCCAGGTGCTGCGCTGGGGCGGGGCTGCCTATCTCCTCTGGCTTGCCTATGACACATGGCGGGGAGCGGTCGAGGATGACGCCATGGGTGGCGTCGTGCCAGCGCCCCTCGACCTCTTCACCCGCGGCCTCATCACCAATCTTCTCAACCCGAAGGCTGCCGTCTTCTATGTGGCAATCCTGCCTGGCTTCATCGTGCCGGAGCGCGGCACCGTGTGGCTTCAAACCGGCGCGCTGGTGGCGATTTATGTGGTGATCGCCACTGCCGTTCACGCCGGCATCGCCTTTGGCGCGGCACGGCTACGACCCTGGCTTGCGGAAGAGGTGGGCCTTGCCCCCGTGCGCAAGGGCCTCGCGCTTGGCCTTGTCGGGGTGGTGGTCTGGCTGTTGTTCTCGACCAGGCTTCCCTGATCACGATTGGATCAGCAAAACCCCGATCACGGGCGCGGTGCGGATCGGTTAGGACCTGGGTCTCGCCGCTGCCGGAGGCCCGATGTATCAGCCGCAATCGCCCGTTTCGACCGGTCTGCGCTGCCGCTGCCCGCGCTGTGGCGAGGGTGCGCTGTTTTCCGGCTTCCTGACGCTGAAGCCCGAATGCAGCGCCTGCCACCTCTCCTATGCCTTCGGCGATTCCGGCGACGGGCCGGCGGTCTTCGTCATCCTGCTCGCGGGCTTCCTCATTTGCGGGCTCGCGCTCTATGTGGAGGTGAAATATTCACCGCCCTTCTGGCTCCATGCTCTGATTTTCGGGCCGCTGGTGCTGATCGTCTGCTTGGGGCTGCTGCGCCCCATGAAGGGCCTGATGATCGCCCTTCAATATGCCAACAATGCCCATGAGGGGCAGATCGACGACCGCTAGAGTGGTCTCAGCATTCAGCCCCGCGACATATCGAGCGGCGGGGCGACATCCGGTGGGATCGGGCAGATATAGGGCGTTTTTGCCGTGCGTGCGGCCAAGTCCGCCTTCGCGGCCGCAATCAGGCTCGGATCGGCAAAGGCCTGGGTGGCCGTTGCCGCCATCGCTTTCGCCACATGCACCATGGCCTTATGGGCAGCCGGCGTCTTTCCCTGGGCGACAATCTGCCAGGTGTGGAAGGGCGTGCCCACCGCAACGGTCGGCGCATGGGCCTGAACGGTCGGCACCACCCAGCTGA
>JBAWYY010000067.1:0-10394 GCA_037143285.1 Alphaproteobacteria bacterium
GATGTTTGCCAATGTCTCGATCCAGGTGGGCGATCCCATGGTGTCCCCCGCAATTCCCAGGACCTCCGTTATTCACGAAGGTGCGACGACGCGGGTCTGGGTCGCTAATCCCGCCGATTTCAGCGTTGAACTGCGCAGGGTTCAATTGGGCCTGATCAAAGGTGGGCTTGTTCAGGTCACCGACGGGTTGTCGCCCGGCGAACGTGTTGTTTCGCGCGGCGCCTTGTTCGTGGATCAAATGACCGCCGCTCTTCGTCGTTGAAAGCCCAGCCTCAATGAATGAACTCGTTTCCTTCGCGCTGCGCCAACGGGTCCTCATCGTCATGGGCTTGGCGGCGGTCATTTTGGCCGGGACGCTTGCCTTTTTGCGTTTGAATATCGAGGCCTACCCCGATCCAGTGCCCCCGCTCGTGAACGTGATCACGCAGAGCCAGGGCCTCTCGGCGGAAGAAATCGAACGCTACATCACGATCCCCATCGAAACCGCGACCGGCGGATTGCAGCACTTGCGGCTCATCCGCACGACCTCGGTCTTCGGCCTTTCCGATGTGAAGCTGCAGTTTTCCTACGACACGACCTATGAGCAGGCGCTACAAAGAGTGCTCAACCAGCTCTCGTTGCTCGGCACCTTGCCGGGCGGCGCACAGCCGCAAATTTCACCGGTGAGCCCGATCGGCGAAATCTTCCGCTACCGTTTGGTGGGAACGGCCGACTACAGCGTCACCGATCTCAAAACCCTGCAGAACTGGGTCTTGTCCCGCCGTTTCCGCGCGGTTCCTGGCGTCGTGGATGTGGTCGGCTGGGGCGGCAAGAACAAGACTTATGAGGTCTCGGTCGACTTCAACAAGATGCTCGCCTTTGGGCTGACCTTGCCTCAGGTGATGAGCGCGATCCAGAACTCCAACGTCAATGTCGGCGGCAATACCGTGCGAATCGGCCCTCAGGCAGGTGTCGTGCGCGGCGTTGGCCTGATGCAATCGGTCGACGACATCGCCGATACCTTCATTGCCGAAGTGGGCGGCAGCACGGTCCGCATCCGCGATATCGCCTCCGTGATGATCAGCAATCAGCCGCGCCTTGGCATTGCCGGCAAGAATGACGACGACGATGTGGTGCAAGGCATCGTTCTTATGCGGCGTGGTGAGCAGTCGATGCCCACCATTCAAAGGGTCCAGGCCGAAGTGCAGCGCATCAATGCCGGTGGCGTCCTGCCACCCGGCGTCAGGATCGAGCGCATCTACGACCGTAAAGAGTTAATCGATGTCACCACCGCAACGGTGATGAAATCAACGGCCTTTGGCGTCACCCTCATTTTTGTCGTTCAGTGGCTGTTCCTGGGTAATTTCCGTAGCGCCATCATTGTCGCGGCGACGATCCCCTTCGCGCTGTCTTTTGCCGTGATCTTGATGGTGGCGCGCGGCGAAAGTGCCAATCTCTTGTCCGTCGGCGCGCTCGATTTCGGTCTGATCGTCGATGCCTCCGTGATCATGACGGAGAACATCTTCAGGCTTCTCACCGAGCGAAGTCACCACAAACAGGTCCACGGGATCGTTGAGTCGGCTAAGGAAGATTTCCGACATCGATTACAGACGATCCTTGTGGCCTCCAAACAGGTGGTGACCGCCATCCTGTTCTCGATCCTGATCATCGTCACGAGCTTTACCCCGCTGTTCACGCTGCAGGGCGTTGAGGGTCACATCTTCTCGCCCATGGCGAAAACCTATGCCTATGCCCTCACCGGCGGCCTGATCGCGGCCTTCCTCGTGAGCCCGGTGCTTGCAGCCTTCATGCTCGGCGGCAAGCTCTCAGAGGACGAAACCTTCCTCGTTCGTTGGCTCCGCAAAGCCTATGAGCCCGTGTTGGAAGCCGCCGTTCGGCGTCGTCGCTTCACGCTCGTCATCGCCGGCTTGCTCATCGCCATGTCCGTCATCGCCGGTCGCAGCCTCGGCCTCGAGTTCCTTCCGAAACTTGAGGAAGGCAATATGTGGATCCGCGCCACGTTGAACCCGACCATCTCGCTTGAAGAAGGCAATGCCTATGTCAACAAGATGCGTCGGATCGTGGCCAAGTATCCAGAAATTGAATCCGTCGTCTCGCAGCAGGGCCGAACCGATGATGGCACTGAAGTTGCGGGCTTCAACAATGTGGAACTCTTTGCCCCATTGCGGAACCGCACGTTATGGCGCCCCGGCGTCGACAAGCCGAAACTGATCGCTGAGATCCTCGACGAACTCGAGCATAATTTTCCAGGCGTCGACTTCAACTTCTCGCAGTATCTCGAAGACAATGTGGCGGAAGCCGCCTCCGGCGTGAAAGGCGAGAATTCGATCAAGCTTTTCGGCACAAACTTGGCCGAAACAAGCGTTATGGCTGATCGCGTGCGGGCCATTCTGTCGGAAGTGCGCGGCATCGCCGATCTCGCGGTTTTCAACGTGCTGGGGCAGCCGACTGTTGCCATCACCATCGACCGCGTGGCGGCCGGGCGTTACGGCATGAACCCAAGCGACATTAACACCGCCATCCGCACCGCCATTGGCGGCGACAGCCCCGGCGACTTTTTTGAGCCGGGATCCGACCGCCGCTTCCCCATCGTTGTGCGCTTGGCGCCGGAGTTCCGGCAAACGCCTGAGGCGATCCGCAACCTTCGAATCGGCGTTTCGACCGGCGGCTCGGTCACGCAGGTGCCTCTTGGGCAGGTCGCGACCATCACCATCGTATCCGGCGCCTCGACCATCTATCGAGAGCTGCAACAGCGCTATATCCCGATCAAATTCTCAGTTCGTGACCGTGACCTCGGGTCGACCATTGCCGAAGCGCAAGCGCGGATCGCCAAAGAACTGCCCTTGCCGGCTGGCATGCGCCTGGAATGGGCCGGTGAATTCGGCAATCTTCAGGACGCTCTCGCGCGGTTGAAGGTTGTCGTGCCGATCACACTCCTGATGATCGCATTCTTGCTGTTCGCCTATTTCCGGTCGTTTTCGGACACGTTGCTTGGCATGCTGGTGATCCCGCTCGCCATGGTCGGCGGAATCTTAGCCCTGGTATTCACGAACACGCCCTTTGGCGTTTCGGCTGCCATCGGGTTCATCGCGCTCGTGGGTGTGGCCGTGATGGAGGGCGTGATCCTCATCACCTATTTCAACAATCTCATCAGCGAAGGCTGGGAGAAGGTAGCTGCCGCTATTGAGACCTGTAAGGTTCGCATGCGGCCGGTGATGATGACCTGTGTGGCGGCTTGCGTCGGGCTTTTGCCCGCTGCCATGTCGACAGGCATTGGCAGTCAGGTTCAAAAACCGCTCGCCTTCGTGGTGGTGGGCGGCATTTTGCTCGCGCCTTTCCTCATCCTCGTCTTCCTGCCGGTGTTCATCGTGCTGTTCTCGCGTCGCACGCCAGCCGATGACCGGGACGACATTGCCGAGCCGCCTGCAGAGATCGTGACCTGATCGGCACGGAACTCGAATGCACGAAACAACGTTTCGCGGCTATTTGACCGCGAAACTTCTGCCAGCCTAGGCTGGCGTCCTCGTCCCTCGCAGAATGGTTTTATCATGGTCTCAAGCCCCTCACCCATGCGCGCGATCCTGGCACGCGGCGCGGTGATGCCCATCATCGCGATCGACGACCCGGCGCTCGCCGCAGAACTCGCTCAACGGCTGGTGTCCGCAGGACTCACCGTTTTCGAGGTTCTGATGCGCAGCCCCAATGCGCTCGCCTGTGTCAGCGCCATGATAGATGCAGCGCCAGACGCATCGATAGGCGCCGGCACGATCATGACGACCGATGATCTTGCCCGCGCGCGCTATGCTGGTGCCAAATTTGGCGTGTCGCCCGGTCTTACGCGGACCCTGGGCGAAGCGATCATGGCGGCACAGTTTCCCTTCATCCCTGGCGTATCGAGTGCAAGCGAATGCATGGCCGCACGCGATCTGGGGTTTCGGGAGCTAAAGCTGTTTCCGGCCAATCTCTGCGGCGGAACAGCCTGGCTTCAGGCGGTCGCGGCGATTTTCCCCGATACGGTGTTTTGCCCGACTGGAGGGATCCGGCCGCCCGATATCCCCGGCTATCTCGCCGAGCCGAATTGCGTCACTGTTGGTGGGTCTTGGATCGTACCAAAAGACGCATTGGCATCCCGAGATTGGGCCCGGATCGATACGCTTGCGCATCAAGCAAAGGCGTTCAGCCGCTAAAACCGGCCAGTAGCGCATCGACCTCCGCTCGGCTTGGACAGCCGAGCCTGCCGCCAAAGCGTGTGCATTTGATGGAGGCGGCCACGCAGGCGAAGCGCGCCGCGTCGACCATCGGACGCCCCTCAGCTAGTGCATAGGCCAAGGCGCCGTGAAAAACATCACCGGCAGCGAGCGTATCGATCACCGCCACTTCAGGCGCCGGGACATGCCGAACGGCGCCTTCCTCCCACCAGAGATAGCCCTGCGCGCCACAGCTTGCCCCCACGTGTCCGGTATGCGTCGCCGCCACAGCCTTGAGGCCCTCCGAAACATCGCTTGCACCGGTAAAGGCAAGGAGGCCCGCATCTGAGAACACAGCGTGGGTCGCGAGCGGGACAAGCCGCTCCAAGATTGCTCTTGGCCCAACGTCTGCATCGAGCATGACGCGCTTGCCGGCCTTTCGCGCCGCGCGCATGGCGGCCTCAGCACCTTCTGGCCAGCGCATGTCGCAATGGATGAAATCGGCTCGCGCGATATCGCCGAGCGGCAGAAAGCCCGGATCGGGATCAAGGGATGGATCATGATAGGGCACGACTAGGCGATCACCGGCATGATCGACGATGACGGCCGCTGTGCTGGACGACCCGCCGGGAACGAGCCGAAGGGCCTTAACGTCGAGCCCGGCGTCACCGAGTGCTCGCTGCATTGAATAGCCGAGGGGATCGTCGCCAAGGCGGCCCCAGGCACTTGCTGTTCCACCCATTTTCACGAAAGCGCAGGCGGCAGAGACCGCCATTCCGTCGACCACCCGCGCCACCTGGTCCGCCAGCGCCTTTGCCGGCAAGGACGGTACAGCCGGCACGCGATAAATCGTTGTGTCACAGATGGCGCCAACGGCGATGAGATGAGGCGCGGACAAGGGACAAAAAGCCTCAACTGGACCAGCAAATAGCCACGACGACCGACAAGTTAGGCGCCCGCGGCTTCTAGCGTCAAATGCGCTTAGGGCGTTGTCGCACGGTTCGAGGGCGTCACCGGCACTGTAATTAGGGGCTGCACACTGGCGAGAGCCGCAGCAACGGTTGCCGCGCGTGCCCGCCCCTGGGCGCGTTCGATCTCAACAAGTGCCTCGCGCGCCATTCCAACGAGGGTATCAGCAGCCGGGAGATCTACTTGGGCAAGACGCTGGTACGTCTCAACAAGGCCCGACCAATCGCGCAGCGCGCGCTTCACCCGGACCAGGTCCGCTAAAGGCTCTGCTGCTCGGGAATCGAGGTCTAGGGCTTGATTGAGCGGTGCAAGCGCTGCCCGGGCATGCCCCATATGGAACTCGGCGCGGGCGAGATTGGTCAGGCTACTGACATCGTGAGGATCGATTGCGAGTGCATGATGTGCCGCCGTTTTGGCCTGCACCCAATTGGCAACACCTACTGCGATATCGGCGTAATTGCGCCAGAGGTGGACGTCACGGGGCGAGGCTTCGGCTGCATGGCGCGCGTGGGTTAGCGCCAGCTGCGGATTGTTGCGTCCCATCAAGACAAGCGACCGCTCGAAATGCGCTTCATGCCGCTTTGAGTCGATTACCAAGGCGATCTCGACATCTTCCGCGGCGTCAGCATACCGCCCGGCCTTGCGATAGATCGCCGATCTTGCCGTGTGCAGCGCGTAGATGTCGCCCTGCCCCAAGCGAAGTCCCTCTTCAATGATGGCAAGCGCTTCATCGGTACGCCCCGAAGCTTGGAGCGCTCGGGCAAGCCCGCTGACCGATGGCCCATGATTGGCTTCGACGCTCAGCGCATCACGGAAGTACCGCACCGCCTCTTCGTTCCGGTGAAGGCTCAGATAGACATCGCCCAGCAAAGCATTGGCGCCGACTTGCTTTGGATCGAGAGCGAGCGAGGCTTGCGCGGTGGAAATGGCGTCTTCAAGCCGGCCGGCCCGCTGATAGGCGTGAGCAAGATAGGTGCGTGCATGGAGAAACTCCGGCGCGTCCCGAATTGCCCGCTCGAAGGTCTCGATGGCCGCGACTTGGTCCGCGATGTAATCGCTCTGAAGCAGCCCGAGGAGCGACCGCGCCCAAGCGAGGTTCGTCCGGTCCCCCTGGGCAAGCGCCAGCAGCACCATACGGCGTGCGTCATCCACATTTCCAAGTGAGAAGTAATAGGACGCGGCGATATAGGGGTCGTAGTGCTCGACGAGCATCAAAATCCCCTCACGGATCGCCTCATCGACCGATTCATGCGGTGTCGTCGTTCGCGGCGGAAACCGACCGTCCGTGGTTCTGAGTGTCACGCGATAGAAGGTCTTTTCGACCGCCTCCGGCGCATCCTCGCCGGGCTTTCGAGGCGGCGTGATGGACCGCGTCTCGGAGGTCACCTCGCCGACAAGGCGTTGCTGGCGCATACCAAACACCCAGCGGACAAAGTCAGCTGCGGCTTCCAGCGTCACGCCGCTAATGGGCAAGGTTACGTCCGGCAATCGGCGATCAAACGCCACTTCACCGCGCAGCGCCCGCATCCGTTGGGTGCGAGACGACCGGTAAATCTCTTCAATCGCATCTGCGATGCGGCGGGAGACCACAACGCTCGTGAAGCCGCTTTGGGTCGCGGCTTCAGCGATCTCGAAATCGCCAATCTCCATGCCCTTGTCTTCGCGCAACACAATGGCGGCCACGGCGACGACGACCACCGCAATCACAATCAGCGCTCGTAGGCCCACGACCACAAGAGCGCCAAAGAACGGCGATGCGATGCGCCGGCTCGACTTCTGATCGCCGGGACTTGAGTCAAAGGCGTTGAACGGCGCCATTACCGGTTGCCCAACAGATGAATGCGAGCCAGGAGGTTTGTGTACTTATCAGAGCCATTGAGTATTGCGCTCGCCATGAACCGGCCTCCCGGCCTCATATGGGACATTGTGTTGTCCCACCTACGCAGCACAGAAGCCGCCTGTTACGCAGCCGGAGCACAGAAATGAGCTCAACGCTGACCTGTTCATGTTATTCCATATTTCTCGGAAAGATATGTCCTGTCTGATCCTTACCCTGTCCGCCCAGCCGCCCCGTTTGCTCTCGTTGCGAGACGCCTCGGTCGCGGTGAATCCTCGCTTCAATTTTGCCCGCAGCTCTATGTTCACTTTAGCGGCGCTGGTTGCCCATTTTTTAACCAAACCCATCGGTAGTTGTACGCGGTGTCGAACCGACTCAACGCGGTTGGGGCCCTTGAGCTAGAGGACGGTTCCCGCGGGATCGCCAAAGATTCGCTCCGCTGCTCAAAACGCCGAAGCTTAAGCCCGAAAATCCGCAGCTTCTTACAAACACTGCCACGGATTTCGCGCCAAAGGTTGTTTCCTGATAGTCACGCGGGCGTGTGTCGTCCAAACCGCACCCTGGCATGACCATTGCAGCCGCAATGCTAACAACATGCGCCATTTGTGGCGCACCGAACCCTTGAGGAGTCGAACATGCGGAATGGTCTTAACCGTCGTACGATGTTGCAGGCGACAGCTGGTGCGGGCGCCTTGATGGCTGGTTCTGCGCTTGCGCAATCTCCCATTACCATCGGCATCCTTTATGTCGGCCCGCGCGACGACTTCGGCTATAATCAGGCCCACGCGGTCGGTGCGGCGGAATTGAAGAAGGTCCCCGGCGTCAAGGTCGTGGAAGAGGAAAACGTGCCAGAAACCATCGCCGTGCAGCGGTCGATGGAGTCCATGATCAATCTCGACGGCGCGAAACTGATCCTCGCAACCTCCTTCGGCTATTTCGACCCGCATATGCTGGCGGTCGCCGCCAAGAACCCCGGCGTTGAGTTCCGCCATGCCGTCGGCCTCTGGGACGAAGCCAAGCACCCGAAGAATGCTGGCTCTTACTTTGGCTATCTCGACCAAGCCCATTATGTGAACGGCATTGCCGCCGGCCTCGTCACCAAGACCAAGAAGATCGGCTTCGTTGCCGCCAAGCCCATTCCCTCGGTGCTGCGCAATATCAATGCGCTGCTCCTCGGCATTCGCAAGAACGCCCCGGACGCGACCGTTCAGGTCGTCTTCACCGGTGACTGGTCCCTGCCGGTCCGTGAGGCTGAGGCCACCAATGCGCTCATCGGCGCTGGCTGCGATATCATGACCTGCCACGTCGACAGCCCCAAAGTCGTGATCGAGACCGCTGAGCGTCGCGGCATCATGACCCTCGGCCACAATGCCTCGCAGGCGTCCCTCGCGCCGAAGGGCTTCATCACGGGTGCGGAGTACAAGTGGGAGACCATTTACAAGGGCTTTGCCGACAATATCGCCAAGGGCCAGAAGCTACCGAACTGGGTTCGTGGCGGCTATGACCTCGACTATGTCCGCACCACTGCCTTTGGCGCGGCAGCGACCGACGGCGCTCGGCGCGCGGCGGAAGCGGCCATCGCACAGATCAAGGGCGGCGCGCCGATCTTTGTCGGGCCGATCAAGGACAACCGTGGCAATGTCGTTGTTCCCGCGACCCTCGACAATTATGCGGCTCCCCTTGAAGGCATGAACTATCTCGTTGAAGGCGTCGTCGGCTCGACCACCTGAGCCCATGACCTCCGTCAGCGAGCAGAGCGTCGGGAAGGCCGGCATGGATAGCGACCGTTTCGCGCGGTGGCAGACCAGCGCCGAATATGTCGTCATCCCGGTACTCGCGCTTGTCGTTTCGGCGGCACTGTTCTCCTTGTTTCTCATGACCCTCGGCAAATCGCCGGCGGTCTTTTTCGACCTCATGTGGCGAGGCGGTTTCGGCTCGTCCTTCTCGTGGCAAAACACGCTACAACGCTCTGCGCCGCTGATCCTGGCGGCGCTATGCGTCGCGATCCCTGCCCGCCTCGGTTTGGTGATCATCGGCGGCGAAGGCGCACTGGTTCTCGGCGGCTTTCTGGCGGCAATTGCCCAATCCCGATCCTGTTCGTCGGTTCACCCATCATCATCCTCACCGTCATGGCTCTAGTCGCAGCCATCCGCCGCGGGCTTTGGATCGGGCTTGCGGGCCTCATGCGGCATGCCCGCGGGGTCAATGAGACGATCTCAAGCTTGCTGCTGACCTATATCGCCATTGCGATCATGTACTTCTTCGTTGAAGGCGCCTTGCGGGATCCCGCCTCCCTCAACAAGCCCTCGACACTGCCAATCGGTGCGAAGAACATGCTGGGGCCTATCCCCGGCACCGATGTCCCCTGGAGCTTTGCTGCGGGCGTGGTGCTTGCGATCCTGCTCCACATTCTGATCACGCGGACGACTTTTGGCTTTGCTGCTCGGATCACCGGCGGCAATCCACGTGCGGCGCGCGCTCAAGGCCTGCCGGTCGGCCGCTTGGTAATCGCCTGTTCAATGATTGCAGGGGCTTGCGCGGGTCTTGCGGGCTTCTTCGAAGTCGCAGCCGTCCACGGCAATGCCAATGCGTCCCTTGTCGCAGGCTATGGATTCACCGGCATCCTCGTCGCCTTTCTCGCCCGCCACAACACGATTGCGATCATCCCCGTGGCAATCCTGTTCGGCGGGATTGCGGCAGCGGGTGGCCTCATTCAGCGGCGGATGGGCCTGCCCGATGCGACCGTTCTCTTGCTGCAAGGCATGATCTTCGTCGTGCTTCTCGCGAGCGAAACCCTCTATGGCCGGTTCCCCCTGTTTAAGCCAAAGGCGGAGGCGAACCGCACATGACGGAAGCCCTGATCACCGTCCTGTTCGCCATGATCGGCGGCGCCATCCGCGTCTCGACGCCCTTTCTGTTCGTGTCTCTTGGTGAATGCCTCACGGAAAAATCCGGCCGCATCAATCTTGGCCTTGAGGGCACACTCGTGCTCGGCGCCATGGTCGCCTATATGACGAGCTATGAGACCGGTAACCCCTGGGCTGGGGTTCTGGCTGCGGGCTGCGCCGGCCTCGTTCTAGGCGCACTCCACGGTGCGCTCTGTGGCCTACCGAAGGTCAATGACGTCGCCGTCGGCATCGCGCTGATGACCTTTGGGACCGGCCTCGCCTTCTTCTTTGGCAAACCCTACATCCAACCCTCCGCGCCTCGCCTGCCCTCGATCCCGCTCGGCGATTGGACCGGCAGCGCGCAAATCGCCGAAGCCTTGAAGGTCAATCCGCTCTTTTTCATCGGGCTTTTGCTTGCCTTGATCATGGCCTGGGCGTTTCGGACCACACGGATCGGATTGATCATCCGGACTGCCGGCGACAGTGCGCCCGCGGCACTTGCCATGGGTGTTT
>JBAWYY010000068.1:0-10270 GCA_037143285.1 Alphaproteobacteria bacterium
CCTCGTGCCGCCGCCCTGGGAGAGAGGCGCGTGAAGCGAGCTGATGAGGGCCAGTTGCGCGATCAGCGCAGTCCTAAGGACCGCCTTTCTGTCCTAGGACTTAGGCACAAGACAGAACACGAGTTTCGGAGGATGCCCTGATGTCACGCTTCACGACCACCGATGGTTTGAGCCTGCGCTATGACGATAGCGGCGGCGACAAGCCGGTGCTGCTCCTGTCCAATTCCCTCGGCACGCGGCTCGAAATGTGGGATCGGCAAATGTCCGATTTCAAAAACCATTTCCGGGTGCTGCGCTATGACAAGCGCGGCCATGGCGAGAGCGAGGTGAAGGTCGGGCCAACCTCGTTTGCACGCCTTACCCTTGATGCCGTTGAGCTCTTGGACCATGTGGGCGTTGCCAAGGCCTCCTGGTGCGGGCTCTCCATGGGCGGCATGAGCGGCATGTGGGCTGCGACCCATCACGCCGACCGCTTCACGAAATTCCTGTTGTGCAACACGGCCGCCTCCATGCCGACCGCCTCCATGTGGAACGACCGCATCCGCGTGGTGAAGACCGAGGGTCTGACGAAACTGATCCCATCGATCCTCGACCGCTGGCTGACCAAGCGCTTTCAGGCCGCCGACCCCAAAGCGGTCGAATGGGTGACCTCTATGCTGCGCACCACGCCCAATGAGGGCTATGCGGCCTGTTCGGCGGCAATCCGCGACATGGATCAGCGCTTCCCCATCCGCTCAATCAAGGCGCCGGTGATGGTGATTGCCGGAACTCATGATGGGTCAACGTCGGCTGCCCGTGGGCGCGAGATCGCCGATGCGATTGAGGGTGCGATTTTCGTCGAGCTTGATGCCGCGCATCTATCGAACATTGAGCAAACAGCTGCCTTCACCGATGCCGCGCTCAGCTTTCTGACCGCGTGATCGGGCGAGATAAAAACCAGAACGGGAGGATCGAATGGACGAAAAAGAACGGTTTGAGGCAGGGCTTGAGGTGCGCCGCGCGGTGCTTGGCAATGCCCATGTGGATCGCTCGCTGGCAGGCCGCGACAGCTTCACCTCAGAGTTTCAGGATCTGATCACGCGCTATGCCTGGGGCGAGATTTGGACCCGGCCGGGCCTTGATCGCAAGACGCGCTCGTTCCTCGTGCTGGCGATGACCGCCTCCATGGGGCGCTGGGAGGAGTTTCGCCTCCATTGCCGCGCGTCCTTCTCCAATGGCGTCACCACCGACGACATCAAGGAAGTGATCCTGCAGATCGCGGTTTATGCCGGCGTTCCGGCCGCCAATACGGCCGTGAAAGAAGCGCGCGAGGTCTTTGCCGAACTCGGCATCAAGACGTGATCGGGCGATAGCCGCGCCGGAAGTAAGTGAGCCCCGGGCCATCAGCGCCCATGCGCACGGCAACGACGCGACCCATGACAATGTAGTGGGTCGCAAAGGCGCGCATTTCCAAGAGACGGCAATCGAAGCTCACCAGCGCCCCGTCCAAAACGGGTGCGCCGGTGACGAGCCGGCCCCAATCACCGGCTGCGAAGCGCGCTTCACCGGCAACCCCTGCCCGGCCAGCAAAGACTTCGGCGAGCTCGGCCGAGCCTGCGCCAAGGGCATTGATCGCGAAAATGCGGTTTTCCTCGATCAGCGGCCCGTTGGAGGACGCGCGATTGAGGCAGACGAGCATGGTTGGCGGATTGTCGGAGACGGAGGCCACCGCGATCGCGGTAAAGCCGCTGCGGCCGGCCGCCCCTTCCGTGGTCACCACATGGACATGGCCTGCGACCGCCGCCATGCCGTCGCGATAAAGCGCGGCGGAGACATTCGGATCTAGGGCTGCCTCAGTCACGAGCGAATCCATGGGATGGCCTGCCTCACGGGGGGTCGGAGCGCGGCTTAAGACTGCCATATAGGTGGAGCCATCCGCGCCTGCTAGCGTTCAAAGTGCCACCACCGTACCAGCGAGCAGTAAACAAGCCGCCCTCATCCACAGGCGCGCTTCACCAAGTCGAATAGGTGGATCACCACGATTGATGCTTGGCTCGACGCTTGCTACCCCTGGAGGGAATGATGCCCGCCTGATGATCAGCCCAAAAAAGAGGCTGCACAGCGACGCATCCGGGAAGAGGATTGGGCGGGCATGGAGATTTTCATCCAGCAATTGATCAATGGGCTGACGCTGGGCTCGATCTACGGCCTCATCGCCATTGGTTACACGATGGTCTTCGGCATCATCGGGATGGTGAACTTCGCCCATGGCGATGTGTTCATGGTGTCGAGCTTCATTGCCCTCATCGCGCTGATGGTGGTGACCACCTGGCTCGGCGTCGGCTCCATGGCGCTTGCGCTCCTGATCGTGCTGATCGTCGCCATGGTGTTCACCGGCGTCTTGAACTGGGCGATCGAGAGGGTCGCCTATCGGCCCTTGCGCGGCTCGTTCCGCCTTGCACCCCTCATTTCCGCGATCGGCATGTCCATCGTGCTGATGAACTTCGTTCAGGTCATCCAGGGCCCGCGCAACAAGGCGCTCGACCCGATCCTGAACGATGTCATCACCCTCATCGGCGGCGCCTATCCGGTCACCATCTCGCACAAGCAAGTGCTGATCATGGTGGTGACGGCGGTTCTCCTCACCGCCTTTTGGTGGATCGTCACCAAGACGCCGCTCGGTCGCGCGCAGCGCGCCTGCGAGCAAGACCGCAAGATGGCGGCCCTTCTCGGCGTTGATGTCGACCGCACGATCTCGGTCACCTTTGTGATGGGGGCAGCACTCGCGGCCATCGCCGGCACGCTTTACCTCGTCTATTACGGCGTCGTGAACTTCGCTGATGGCTTCGTGCCCGGCGTGAAGGCCTTCACCGCCGCCGTCCTCGGTGGCATTGGCTCGCTCCCCGGCGCCGTCTTGGGCGGTATTCTAATCGGCCTCATCGAGACCTTCTGGTCCGCTTATTTCTCCGTCGAATATAAAGATGTCGCGGCCTTCTCCATTCTCGCCATCGTGCTGGTCTTCATGCCGCAGGGCATTTTGGGCCGGCCCGAAGTTGAGAAGGTCTGAGGCGTGGCCATGGCTTCCGAGGCAAAGAGCTTCGATATCGCCGGTGCGGTGAAGGACGCGGCCTTTGCCGGCCTCGTCGCCCTCGGCGTCTTCGGCCCGCTGGTCGGGTTCAACACTGTCCCGAACATGCAGAACCGGCTGGTGCTCGAGACGCGCTGGGGCCTGCTCGCGATCATCGTCGGGCTCGTTGTGGTCGGCCGTTTCCTCCTCTCAGTCTGGCAGGCCGCTCGCGCCGGCCATGTGGCAACGGTCCGAGCGCCGCTGTCGCCGGCGATCCGCAAGGCGCTGCCGCCCGGCGCGCTCGTTGCCCTCATCGTCTACCCGGCGATGATCCTGGCTCTCACAGGCGGTTCAGGCGCGCTCAAATGGATCGATAATTTCGGCATCCAGATCCTGATTTACGTGATGCTCGCCTGGGGGCTGAACATCGTGGTCGGCCTCGCGGGCCTTCTCGACCTCGGCTACGTCGCCTTCTATGCAGTCGGCGCCTATTCCTATGCGCTGCTTGCGACGCAAGTGATCCCCGCGACCTTCCCGCAATTGGGTGTCTGGGCCTTCTGGATTTGCCTGCCCGTCGCAGGGCTTTTGGCGGCCCTTTGGGGCGTCATCCTGGGCTTTCCGGTCTTACGACTTCGAGGCGATTACCTTGCCATTGTGACGCTCGCCTTTGGCGAGATCATCCGCCTCGTGCTGATCAATTGGAAAGAGTTCTCCAACGGCTATGAGGGCATTTCCTCCATCCCTCGCCCGACCTTTTTCGGCATTCCCTTCAATGCCTCGTCGAGCGGGTTCAGCGCCACCTTCGGGCTGGAATTCTCGCCCGTCTATCGCACGGTCTTCCTCTATTACGTGATCCTCGCCATGGCACTTTTGACCGCCTGGGTGTCGCTCCGCCTGCGCAAATTGCCGGTGGGCCGCGCCTGGGAGGCGCTACGCGAAGACGAGATCGCCTGCCGCTCGCTCGGCATTAACACGGTCAACACCAAGCTCACCGCCTTTGCGGTCGGCGCCATGTTCGGCGGCTTTGCCGGCTCGTTCTTTGCCGCGCGCCAGGGCTTCATCTCGCCGGAAAGCTTCACTTTCATGGAATCGGCTGTCATCCTCGCCATTGTCGTGCTCGGCGGCATGGGCTCGCTGCTCGGCACCGCCTTTGCCGCTGTGGCCATGATCGGCGGCACGGAACTTTTGCGCGAACTCGAATGGATGAAGCTTATCTTCGGGCCGACCTTTGACCCGACCCAATATCGCATGCTGCTGTTTGGGCTCGCCATGGTCGCGATCATGATCTGGAAGCCGCGCGGCTTCGTCGGCACCCGCACGCCCAGCGTCTTCCTGAAAGAAAGCCGTGCCATCTCCTCTTCCCATGTGAAGGAGGGGCACGGATGAGCGACGCCATCCTCACCGTCGAACATTTGACCATGCGCTTTGGCGGCCTCTTGGCCGTCAATGACCTCTCATTTGAAGCGCGCCGGGGCGAGATCACGGCCGTGATCGGGCCTAACGGCGCCGGCAAGACCACCGTGTTCAATTGCATCACCGGCTTTTACAAGCCGACCCAGGGGCGCATATCGCTCGCGACCGAGGGCGAGCCGATCTATCTGGAGCGGCTGCCGGATTTCCGCATCGCGGCTGAAGCCAAGGTCGCCCGCACCTTCCAGAACATTCGCCTGTTCTCAGGCATGACGGTATTGGAAAACCTGCTAGTCGCGCAGCACAATCGTCTGATGAAGGCCTCCAACTGGACATTGGGCGGCATTCTCGGCCTCCCCGGCTATCGCCGTGCCGAGCGGGCCGCCATCGACCGCGCCCGCTATTGGCTCGACCGCATTGGCCTTCTCGACCGCGCCGATGATCCCGCAGGCGATCTCAGCTATGGGCCGCAGCGGCTTCTTGAAATCGCGCGCACCATGTGCACCGAACCGGTGGTACTTTGCTTGGATGAGCCGGCGGCCGGCCTTAACCCCCGCGAAAGCCAGGATCTCGCCACGCTCCTACGCTTCATCCGCAACGAACATGGCACTTCCCTGCTCCTGATCGAGCACGACATGAGCGTGGTGATGGATGTCTCCGACCATGTGGTCGTGCTCGATTATGGCACCAAGATTTCCGACGGGGCCCCGCAGGAGGTCAAAGCCGATCCGAAGGTGATTGCTGCCTATCTCGGCGTGCCCGACGACGAAGTGGACGTGGTGGAAGCGGAGATCGGCCTATGACCGCGCTTCTGACCATCCGCGGGGTTGAGACCTATTATGGCGCGATCCAAGCGCTGAAAGGCGTCGATATCGATGTGGCCTCTGGCGAAATCGTCACGCTCATCGGCGCCAATGGCGCGGGCAAATCGACGCTGATGATGACGATCTGCGGCAGCCCGCAGGCGCGGCGCGGCTCCATCGTCTATGACGGCGTCGATATCACGGGCATGCCGACCCACGAGATCATGCGGCGGCGCATTGCCCAGTCGCCGGAGGGGCGGCGCATTTTCCCGCGCATGAGCGTCTATGAGAACCTGCAAATGGGCGCCTCGCTCTCCGAGCCCGGCCATTTCAACGATGATTTGGACAAGGTGTTCAGCCTGTTCCCGCGCCTGAAAGAACGGCGCGACCAGCGTGGCGGGACGTTATCGGGCGGCGAACAGCAAATGCTCGCCATTGCCCGCGCGCTGATGTCGAGGCCCAAACTATTGCTTCTAGACGAACCCTCGCTTGGGCTAGCGCCCCTGGTGGTGAAAGGCATTTTCGATGCGATCCGCCGGCTCAACGCGGAAGAAGGTCTCACGGTCTTCCTCGTTGAACAAAACGCCTATCACGCGCTGAAACTTGCCCATCGCGGCTATGTGCTGGTCAATGGCGAAGTGACCCTGTCGGGCACCGGTCAGGATCTTCTGGCGCGCGAAGAAGTGCGCGCGGCCTATCTCGAGGGAGGGCGGCATTAGGCCGCACGCACTGCCATGCAAGGCATCCTCTACGAAGAACCATCGGTCTGGCTGTTCCTTCTGGTCACCCTCGTCATGGGCGGTTGGGCCGCCTGGATGGCGGGCAAGGCCTGTGCGGAGACCTGGCGCTCGGTGCCGCTCACCATCGTTTATCTGATGCTGGTGGGTGCGGGCGTGCGCTTCATTCATTTCGCGCTGTTCCACGGCACGCTGCTCTCGCCTCGCTATTACCTTGTCGATACCGCGATCCTCATTGTGGTCGGCCTCGTCGCATTTCGCGTGACGCGGGCCGGCCAAATGGCCTCGCAATATTGGTGGCTTTATGAGCGCACAGGCCCTTTGAGCTGGGCGGAACGGGCGACGCCTCTCACCTCGCCTACGCAAGTTTCCTGATGACCCTTTGTCGCGCGCTCAGAAGGGCTGACAAGGCCGCCGTTTAAGTGTTCGATGTGACCAGGGGATGCTTCGCCTATTGCCGAGACGCTGTGGGATTTTGCAGCGTCCCCCAACGGGAAGGACACGGAACCATGAAAACCAAATTTCTAGCCGGGCTTGCGCTCGGTGCGGCCATGTTGCTGGCAATCCCAGCCCAGGCCCAAATTCGCCTTGGCGTCGCGGGCCCGATCACCGGTCCGAACGCCTCCTTCGGCGCTCAGCTGCGCAATGGCGTTGAGCAGGCGATTGCCGACATCAATGCGGCCGGCGGCATCCTCGGCCAGCAGATCACGCTCGCCGTTGGCGACGACGTCTCCGACCCGCGTCAGGGCGTGAACGTTGCCAACAAATTCGCGGGCGACGGCATCCGCTTCGTGGTCGGCCACTTCAATTCCGGCGTCACCATGCCGGCGTCTGAGGTCTATGCCGAGAACAATATGGTGTTCATCACACCGTCGGCGACCAATCCGCGCATCACCGAGCGGGGCCTTTGGAACGCGTTCCGCACCTGCGGCCGTGACGACCAGCAGGGCGCGGTGGCGGCCGACTATCTCGTGCGCAATTTTGCCGGCAAGCGCGTCGCGATCATTCACGACAAGACCACCTATGGCAAAGGCCTGGCGGACGAGACCCAGAAGGCGATGAACGCCAAGGGCCTCAAGGAAGTCATCTATGAAGGCGTGAACACCGGCGAGAAGGACTTCTCGGCGCTGATCTCGAAGATCAAAGCGGCCAATGTGGATGTGGTCTATTGGGGTGGTCTCCACACCGAAGGCGGTCTCATCGTCCGTCAGATGCGCGATCAGGGCGTGACCGCGCCGATGATGTCGGGCGACGGCATTGCCGATGACGAGTTTGCAGCCATCGCCGGTCCTGGCGCTGTCGGCACGCTCATGACCTTCCCGCCGGACCCGCGCAACCGCGCTGAAGCCAAGGCGATTGTGGATCGTTTCCGCAATGTCCGTCGCTTCGAACCGCAGGCCTACACGCTGTACTCCTATGCAGCCGTGCAGATCTTCCAGCAGGCGGCGATTGCCACCAACTCGCTGGACCCGAAGAAGATCGCCGAGCACATGCGCTCGGGCGCGACCTTCAAGACCGTCATCGGCGACATTTCCTATGACAAGAAGGGCGACATCACCCGCGCCGACTACGTGACTTATACCTGGCGCCGTGGCGCCGACGGGAAAATCACGTATACTGAGAACTGAGAAAACCCGACGATGGCAGGGCCCCGTCCGGGAGACCGGGCGGGGCCTTGGCATTCATCAACAACCAGGATCCCCCATGCGCCGTTTGTTGCTGACGCTTGCGATGATCGCTTTCGCGCTGCCTACCAGCGCCCAGACCTATCCAGACCGTCCGATCACCATGATCGTGCCCTTTGCGGCGGGTGGGTCGTCAGACGCCTCCGCCCGCCTCATCGCGGAAGAGATGGGCAAAGTGCTCGGTCAGCGCATTGTCGCGGAAAATGTCGCGGGCGCCGGCGGTGCGACAGGCCTCACCCGAGCCGCGCGCGCCGCCCCTGACGGCTACACCATCTTCATCGGCAATTCCGGCACCAATGCCGCCGTCTATTGGCTGCACGACAATCTCTCGTTCACCCCCGACAGCTTCGTGCCGATCGGGCTTGTGGCGAAGAGCTATTCGCTCATTGCGGTGCGCAAGGATTTCCCCGGCGCGACGCTTGCCGACTTCGTGGCGGCTGCGAAAAAAGCACCGGGCACGCTGCGCCTCGGTCACGCGGGCGTCGGCTCGCAGAACTTCCTCATCTGCCGCGCGCTGCAAAGGGCCGCCGGCATCGACGTGGTGTTGGTGAGCTATCGCGGCGCGGGCCCTGCCCTCAATGACCTCATGGGCGGCCATGTGGACGGCGTTTGCGATGCCGGCACCTCGCTCGCCCAGCCGATCCGGGCTGGCACCGTGCGCGCGTTGGCGGTCGCCGCCCCCAACCGCATCCCGACCTTGCCGGATGTCCCGACATCCGCCGAAGCAGGCCTCCCCGCCTTCCAATTGCAGAGCTGGAACGCGCTCTTTGCCCCGCGCGGCACGCCGCCTCAGGTGATCGCGACCCTCAACGCCGCGCTGCGTAAGGCTGCCGCGAGCGACTTCGTGCGCAACCGCTATACCGAACTGACCGCAGCGCCCGGCGAACCCGATGAACTCGCGCCTGAATTCGTGACGCCGCTCGTTGTCCGCGACATCGCACGGTTCAAGGATCTCTTGAAGGAGTGAGCAGGCAAGCCCTCGCTCAGCCGAGCGAGGCAAGGCCCGGAAAAGCCTCCAGGATCCAGAAGGCCATGGTCGCCATATGGCCTGTCAGAAAGGCGACGCCGGTCACCACCAGAAGCGCACCCATGGCCATTTCGATGGCGCGCAACCGCGAGCGCATGGCCGCTGCAAAGCGCAGGAACGGCCTGACCGCAAGGGCTGCCAACACGAAGGGGATGCCGAGGCCCGCCGAATAGACGGCGAGCAAGGTCGCGCCCCGCTCAATGGTCGCTTCGCTCGCGGCAACCGCCAGGATCGCAGCCAGCACCGGCCCGATGCAGGGCGTCCAACCAAACGCGAAAGCAAGGCCCATCAGATAGGCGCCGAGCGGGCCGGCCTTGGGCGCCATCTCCACCTTGGCGTGGGAATAGATGAGGGCCAGACGAAACACGCCGAGGAAATGCAGGCCCATGACGATGATGATGAGGCCCGCCGCCGTCGACAAGACGCCGGAATAGGCGCGCACCACCTGCCCCACCACGCTTGCGGACGCACCCAGCGCCACGAAGACGGTGGAAAAACCAGCCACGAAAATGAGCGCGAGCCCCGTGGAGCGACGCAGGAGATCGCGCCTGTTCTCGACAGCGGTCAAATCATCAAGGGTCGCGCCGGTGATATAGACGAGATAGGGCGGCACCAGCGGCAGCACGCAGGGAGACAAAAAGCTCAACAGCCCGGCTATAAGGGCTGCGGTCAGCGTCACATCCGGCATGGTGCCCCAACTCTTTCCACGACATGCCCTCTCTATCCAAGCCCAGGGCATTGCGCAAAGAGCGCCTTGCGCCTCTCGCGCGAGCGTGATGGGCTCGTGACCGATGAGGAGCACCCATGGCCGTGACAACCCCTTTAAGTTTCAATGCCATCACCGATGTGGCCGGCTTGTCGGTCGGCCAAGCGAGCGACCTCGCGCTTGCCTCAGGTGTCACGGCCATCATCTTCGACCAGCCGACCGTCTGCGGCGTTGACGTGCGCGGCGGCGCCCCCGGCACCCATGAGACCGAGCTTTTGGGCCCTGAAAAAACCGTTCAGGGCATCGATGCCGTGGTGCTTGCCGGCGGCTCAGCCTTCGGGCTTGAGGCAACCGCAGGGGTCGCCGCCCATCTCGCCGAACAGGGCCGCGGCTTTGCCATCGGTCGCGCGCGCATCCCGATCGTTGTTGGCGCCATCCTGTTCGACATGCTGAACGGCGGCAACAAGGCCTGGGGCCGGTTCTCGCCCTATCGCGATCTCGGCTATCAGGCGGCAGGTCTCGCCCGCCCCGGCCCCGTCGCCATCGGCACGGTGGGCGCGGGCACAGGCGCGCTGACAGCCGATCTCAAAGGCGGGCTCGGCACGGCCTCGGCGCTTTCCCCCTCCGGTCACACCGTCGGGGCGATTGTGGCTGTGAATGCGCTGGGGTCCGCCACCATCGGCGCGTCCGGCCATTTTTGGGCGGCAACCGACGAACGCAACCAGGAATTCGGCGGCCTTGGCCTGCCCCATCCCTGGCCTGCCGATGCGACCCGTATCAAGCTGAAGGGTGCGATTTCAGAAAACACCACCATCGCGCTGGTGGCGACGGACGCGATCCTCACCAAGGGCGAGGC
>JBAWYY010000069.1:0-10221 GCA_037143285.1 Alphaproteobacteria bacterium
CCGCCTCGCGCGCCTGAAATGGATCAAGTCCTCGACAGCGAACGCCGGAACGCAGGTCACAAGCGCAGGCCTGAGCTCCTGCTGCAATCCCTGCCGGATGGGGCGATGATTGCCATTGATCGCCAAGCCTACGCCGTGCGGGGCGCGAGCATTTTACCCTGGTTCTATGGCGGCTATGGGCCCCCAAGGCCGCGACCGACGGGGATGGCGGTGGTGCTCACGCCACCTTCGATCATCGCAGGACTTCAAGCTGGCTTTGAGCCGCATTGGCACCCGAGTGCGGACGCCGCGCCTTAACTGGGATCGAGCGGCTCCACGCCCTTCGGCGTACCATCGGCGGCAAGTGTGATCTTCTGAACGCGCGCCTCTGCATCCCGCAGGAGCATCTCGCACCGCTTCTTCAAGGCTTCACCGCGCTCATAGATGCCGATTGATTCCTCAAGCGCCACATCGCCGCGCTCAAGCTTCTGGACGATCTGCTCCAATTCGCCGATCGCCTTTTCAAAACTTAGAGCTGCCACGTCAGCGTTCTTGTCGGCCATCATGCCCTCCACGTCGGCGATCAACCGCGCATCAACGCCATTACGTGCGCTGCGACCGATCGCCCCAATCCCTCAAGGTCGTAACCGCCTTCGAGCACGGACACAACGCGTCCGCCCGCGGTCTGGTCGGCGATGTCCATCAGTTTCCGGGTGGCCCAGCCGAAGTCGGCCTCGGTGAGATTGATATTGGCCAGGGGATCGCGTTGATGGGCGTCGAAACCTGCCGAGATGATGACGAGATCGGGGTTGAACGCGCGCAGGCGCGGCAGGATCGCAATTTCCATGGCGTCACGAAACTCCGCGCCGCCATCGCCCGCACTGAGTGGCGCATTGACGATCTGGTCGTGATCGCCGGTCTCTCCAATCGCCCCAGTGCCCGGATAGAGCGGCATCTCATGGGTCGACGTGTACATCACCGATTCGTCGCTCCAGAAGATGTCTTGCGTACCATTGCCGTGATGGACGTCGAAATCCATGATGGCGACCCGCTCGGCCCCGTAGACGGCCTGCGCGTGGCGCGCGGCAATGGCCGCATTGTTGAAAATGCAGAAGCCCATGGCTGTCGCCGCCTCAGCATGATGGCCGGGCGGACGCGTGTAGACGAAGGCATTCGACACCTTGCCCGACATCACTTCGTCGACCGCGAGGATGGCGCCACCGGCCGAGCGCAGGCTTGCTTCCCAAGATCCCGGCGACAAGGTCGTATCAGCATCAATCGAGACGAGACCTGAGAGCGGGATCGCTTGCCTTATGCGTTCGATATAGTTGCCGGGATGGGCGCGAGCGATGTCTGATAGCTCGGCTTCTGGCGCAAGCTCGCGCGCAAGATCGGCGAAGCGCTCATGCTCCAACATGCGTTCGATGATGCGCAGCCGATCCGGCCGTTCGGGATGGCCGGGCGGCGTCACGTGCTCGAGGCATTTGGGATGGCTGACGATGAGAGTGGTCATTCCGGCGCTTCCTCGATCGCGACGTTCTTAGGTTCTTTGGACAAACCTAGACCGCGTGGCTTTTTTTGACCACGAAATGAAGGGCGCGTCACGCATGGGTTGTTGGTCGGTGCTTCCGGGTCAATTGATCGTGACTTTTCCGCGATTGACCTCGGCGAACCCCCGCATAGGCTTAGGGGTCGACATTGTGAGGGCTTCCGATGGTTCGCTCCAGCCTAATCGCCGCATGCCTCCTGATCGCGACCATCACGGGGACGCAGTCACAATCCCAGCGCTCGGCAACTGAAGTCGATCTGCAACTCGTGCTCGCCGTCGACATCTCCTATTCCATGGATCCGGAAGAACAGCGCCTCCAGCGCGAGGGTTATATGGAAGCGATCGTCTCGCCGGAGGTGATCGAGGCCATCGGGCGCGGTCTTCTGGGCCGTATCGCGGTGAGCTATCTGGAATGGGCGGGGTCGACCGATCAGCAGGTGGTGGTCGGTTGGCGCATGATTGATGGAAAAGCTGCAGCAGAAGCCTTTGCCGCGGAACTGCGGGCCAAGCCCTATCGCCGCGCATTCCGCACATCTGTCTCGGGCGCGCTCGACGCAAGCACCGCTCTCATCGAGACATCGGGACTAACCTCGCAACGCCGCGTCATCGATGTCTCGGGCGACGGCGCCAACAACAATGGCCGCCCGGTCGAGCCGGCCCGCGATGACGCGCTTTCCAAGCGCATTACGATCAACGGCTTGCCGATCATGCTGAAGCGGCCGGATAACCGCACCATGGATATCGCGAACCTCGATCAGTATTACGAGGATTGCGTGGTCGGCGGCCCCGGTTCTTTTGTGATCCCCATCAAGTCGCTCGACGAATTCGTGCCGGCGACACGCCGGAAACTGATCATGGAAATTGCCGGCCTTGATCCCGTTCGGCTTCCCGACGATCAGGGCAGCATAGTCCCCGTCGACCGGGTGAAGACCGATTGCCTGATTGGCGAGCGACTGTGGCGCGACCGCTGGGATCGCAACTAAGTCCACTTGCACTTCCGCCGACCAGCCTTGCAGGCATTGCGCTTTGCGCCGCCCGTAGCAACCTTGCGAGCAACACCCGCGAAGGAGCCCCCTATGTCTTTCCATCCCGCCGATGATCCCGCCGCAGGCGACGCACTCGCCTGTGACGCCATTGAGAAGGTGATCGTTCCCCGATCGCACGATCTCGGCGGCTTTTCGGTTCGACGTGCCTTGCCGGTCGCCGGCAAGCGGATGGTTGGCCCCTTCATTTTCTTCGACCAAATGGGACCTGCGGAATTCAAGAACGGCGGCGGCATTGATGTGCGCCCTCATCCTCATATCGGTCTCTCAACCGTCACCTATTTGTTCGAGGGCGAAATCCAGCATCGCGACTCGCTCGGCACCTATTTGCCGGTGCGTCCTGGCGAGGTGAACCTGATGACCGCCGGACGCGGTATCGTGCATTCGGAGCGCACCGATCCCGCCTTGAAAGCGAGCGGCCATAAGCTGCACGGCATTCAAAGCTGGGTCGCCTTGCCTAAAACCCATGAGGAAACCGATCCAGGCTTTACCCATGTGGACGCATCCGCCCTCCCGATGATCCGTGCGGAGGGCAAGACCATCCGCGTCGTGCTCGGCTCGCTCTGGGGCGAGACCGCGCCGGTGCCGACCCCTTGGGACACGATCTATGCCGACATCATTCTAGAGCCCGGCATCCAGGTGCCGATTGATGCCGACACCGAGGAGCGTGCGCTCTACGTGGTCTCGGGCACCATCGACATTCTAGGGGATCGGTTCGACGAAGGTCGCCTCTTGGTGTTCAGGCCGGGCGACAGGATCACCGTGACCGCGGTCACGCCGACCCGCCTTATTCTTTGCGGTGGCGCGACCATGGATGGGCCGCGCTTCATCTGGTGGAACTTTGTGTCCTCATCGCAAGAGCGCATCGATCAGGCCAAGGCGGATTGGAAGCAGAAGCGCTTCGACACCGTGCCGGGCGACGAGGAAGAGTTTATCCCGCTGCCGGAGTGACAGCGGCAGCCTTCTGCTCAAATTGTAGGAAGGCGGCATATCCGTCGGCGGCATACATGAGCGAGGGACCACCTCCCATTTGGACCGCAACGCCAATGGCTTCAGCCACTTCTTGGCGGGTCGCACCCAGCTTCACCAGCTTCTCGGCATGGAACCCGAGGCAGCCGTCGCAACGCGCGGCCACGCCTAGCGCCATCGCAATCAATTCCTTGGTCTTGGCGGACAGGGCGCCCTCTTTGGCAGCGGCCTGGCTCAGCGTCGAGAAGCCAGCGAGCGTGTCGGGGATTTCCTTGCGCAATTCGCGTAAGGATGCCGAGATGTCCTTGGTAATGTCGGGAAAGTTTTTCATGGCGTCCTCCTGATCGCTCAAACAGCCTATGCCCCTACCCTGGCACGCTGGATGTCGGCCGGCGAGGCTATCGTGGGCGATGTCAACAAGCTCGGTTAGTCTGCCAGCGCGCGGTCGAGCGATGGGATCAACGGGCCAATGCCCGCACCTGACGACGACCCGCAGTGACATCATGTGGTTTGCCGCGCTTGGTGAAAGCGTGTAGACGCGCCCCATCTCAATTTTACTGCGATGGTTAGCCGTGACATCCACGCCGCTCCTTGATCGTGTCGATCTGCCCGCCGATTTGCGTGCGCTCCCCGAGAGCGACCTGCGCCAATTGGCCGATGAGCTGCGTCTTGAAACCATCAATGCCGTATCCGTCACCGGCGGCCATCTGGGCGCCGGGCTTGGCGTGGTCGAACTGACCGTTGCGCTTCATTATGTGTTCGACACCCCCGCTGATCGGGTCATTTGGGACGTTGGACACCAGGCCTATCCCCATAAGATCCTCACCGGGCGGCGTGACCGCATTCGCACCTTGCGCCAAGGTGGCGGCCTCTCGGGCTTCACCAAGCGGGCGGAGAGCGAATACGACACCTTTGGCGCGGCGCATTCTTCGACCTCGATTTCGGCCGGCCTCGGCATGGCGGTCGCCCGCGATCTCACGGGCGGATCGAACCATGTGATTGCGGTCATTGGCGACGGCGCCATGTCCGCCGGCATGGCCTATGAGGCGATGAACAATGCGGGCGCGCGCGGCGAACGGCTGATCGTCATCCTCAACGACAACGATATGTCTATCGCTCCGCCGGTTGGCGCCATGTCCGCCTATCTGGCGCGACTTGCCTCGGGCAAAACCTATCTGAAGCTGCGTGATATCGGCAAACAGCTGTCGAAGCGCCTGGGCCGCACCATCGACCGGACGGTGACCCGGGCTGTCGAACATGCGCGCGGCTTCGTCACCGGCGGCACCTTGTTCGAGGAGCTCGGCTTCTACTATGTCGGCCCCATTGATGGTCACAATCTCGACCATCTGCTGCCGGTCTTGAAGAATGTCCGCGATGCCGATTTCGGCCCGATCCTGGTCCATGTGGTCACCCAGAAGGGCAAGGGCTATGCGCCGGCAGAGGCCTCTGCCGACAAATATCACGGCGTGGTCAAGTTCGACGTAGTCACTGGCGCGCAGGTGAAGGCCAAGGCCAATGCGCCCGCCTATACGAAGGTGTTTGGCGAGAGCTTGGTCAAAGAAGCCGCCAAGGACGACCGCATCGTGGCGGTCACCGCGGCGATGCCCTCGGGCACTGGCGTCGACCTGTTCCAAAAGGCCTATCCGAGCCGCACCTTCGACGTGGGCATTGCCGAACAGCATGCGGTGACTTTTGCCGCCGGCATGGCCTGCGAGGGCCTGAAGCCGTTTTGCGCGATCTATTCCACCTTCCTCCAGCGCGGCTATGATCAGGTCGTCCATGATGTGGCGATCCAGGGCTTGCCGGTGCGCTTTCCCATTGATCGCGCCGGCCTCGTTGGTGCCGATGGCCCGACCCATGCCGGCGCCTTCGACGTCGCCTATCTCGGCTGCCTGCCGGGATTTGTGATCATGGCGGCCGGCGATGAAGCCGAGCTCGTCCATATGGTCGCAACCGCCTCCGCCTATGACGAAGGCCCCATCGCTTTCCGCTATCCGCGTGGCGAAGGGCTTGGCGTCGATATGCCGGAATTCGGTGTCCCGCTCAGCATTGGCCGCGGACGCATCGTGAAAGAAGGCACGCGCGTTGCGCTTCTGTCTTTTGGTACGCGCCTCGGCGAATGCCTGAAGGCAGCGGAGGAGCTTGGCGCGCTCGGTCTATCCACCACCGTTGCCGATGCGCGCTTTGCAAAGCCGCTCGACATCGACCTCGTGACGCGTCTTGCGCGCGAGCATGAGGTTCTCATCACCGTGGAGGAAGGCTCCATCGGCGGCTTCGGGTCCTATGTCTTGCACGCCCTTGCTGATCGCGGCCTCCTCCATGGCACCTGCCGCGTGCGGCCGATGGTGCTCCCTGACAGCTATCTCGACCATGACAAGCCAGAAGTGATGTATGCCCGCGCAGGCCTTGATGCCCGTGGCATTGTCGCCAAAGTCTTTGAAGCCCTGGGCCGTGAGATGGTACCCGGCTCCTTGCGCGCCTAAGCCTCATCAGAAGCCAAAGCTTGTTCTTAAGGGTGTGATCGGTCATACCCGCGTCATGAGCGGATCGCTGAAGTCCCGCGCGGATGTGTTGCTGGTCGAACGCGGTCTGTTTGACAGCCGTGCCAAGGCGCAAGCAGCTATAGCGGCCGGCCTTGTGACGGCCGATGGGCGGGTGGTGAAGAAGCCATCCGATATGCTCCTTGCGTCGGCCGTGATTGCAGCATCCGCAGCGCATCCTTGGGTGTCGCGGGGCGGGGTCAAACTTGAGGCCGCCCTTGAGACCTTTTCCATTCCCGTCGCCGGGCGCACCTGCCTCGATGTCGGGTCATCCACCGGCGGCTTTACCGACGTTTTGATCGCGCGGGGCGCTGCCCGGGTCTATGCGGTCGATACCGGCCGCGACCAAATGGCCGGCCGCTTGGCCGCCCATCCCAATGTCACGCTCATGGAGGGCACCGATATCCGCACGCTCGACCCCACCCGTCTCGCCAACACGCCTGATCTTGCTGTCGTCGACGTAAGCTTCATTCCGCTTGGGCTCGTCTTGCCGGCGGTCGCACCTCTGATGGCCGTGCCATCCGATCTGGTCGTGTTGATCAAGCCGCAGTTCGAAGTCGGGCGATCGCGGATCGGCAAGAACGGCGTCGTCAAGGACGTCGCCGCGCGCGAGGCGGTCTGCGGTGAGGTTGCCGAGAAAGTGCGCGATCTCGGCTGGACCGTGAGTGGGACCATGGAATCGCCAATCACCGGCGGCGAGGGCAATGTGGAATATCTTCTGGCCGCACGGCGGATCGCAGCATGACCAACCGAACTGTCACGATCACCCATATCGGCCATCGCGGCGACGGGATAGCTGGCGAGATCTTTGTGCCCTTCACGCTGCCCGGCGAAAAGGTCGAAGTCTCCGGCACAGGTGATCGGCTCGCCCTTGAGCGGGTCATCACGCCAAGTGCCGACAGGAAGGACCCGTTCTGTCCCCATTTCGGCAAATGCGGCGGTTGCGCCCTCCAGCATTGGGAAGGGGAACCCTATCGCGAGTGGAAGCGCGATCTGATCGCAGCGGCACTGCGCCAACAGGGGATCACCGCCGAGATCGGCGACACCATCGATGCCCATGGCGCGGGACGTCGCCGCGTCACCTTGCACGCGCGCCGCATCCCGGGTTCAGCGCTGGTGGTCGGCTTCACCGAAGCGCGGACCCACACCATCATCCCCATTGATGTCTGCCCGATCCTCGCACCGCAATTGTCGGGCGCCATTGGCGCGGCCCGCGCCCTCGCCGCCTGCTTGGTCCCGAAAGCAAAGCCCGTCGATGTCCAAGTCACCGCCGCTGAAAACGGGCTCGACGTTGATGTGAGCGGTATTGGTCCTGTCTCGGTCAAGGATCGCGAAGCACTCTTGTCGGTCGCGGCCTCGCGCCAATTTGCTCGCCTCACCCTGCTCGGAGAACTCGTCTATCAGCGTGAACCGCCCTGGATCATGGTGGGTCCGGCTCGGGTGGTCCTGCCGCCGCGATCATTCCTGCAGGCGACCCACGCTGGCGAAGAAGTGCTGGCCGAACTTGTCTCGGACGCAGTGGGTCCTGCCCGTGCAATCGCCGATCTTTTCTGCGGCATCGGCCCTTTCGCGCTCCGTCTTGCGGCCAATGCGAGAGTGGTCGCGGCCGATTCCGATGCCCAAGCGGTCGCAGCGCTCGCCACGGCGGCGCGATCGGTCCGAGGGCTAAAGCCCGTCACGGCCGAGACGCGTGATCTCTCACGCCGGCCATTGCTCCCCGCCGACGTGAAGAGCCTTGATGCCGTAATCTTCGACCCACCGCGTGCCGGCGCCGAAGCGCAATGCCGGGCGCTCGCCAAGGCCGATGTCGGCTGCCTGGTTGCGGTCTCCTGCAACCCCGCGACCTTTGCGCGCGACGCTGCCATCTTGATCGCTGGTGGCTGGAAAATCGACGGGATCACGCCGGTCGACCAGTTCAAATATTCCGCGCATGTTGAATTGGTCGCGCGCTTCTCGCGCTAACGCGGGGCAGCGGCGCGTTTCAAGCGATCCCAGATGGCCTCGCCCAGCCCCTCGCGCGGGATGGGCATGACCGCGATCTGGTCAACACCATGCGCGTCCATCTCACGCAGGATGCGGAACAGATTGCTGGCGGCTTCCGCAAGATCGGCCTTCTCGGAGAGGTTCTCGACGATGCCGGCGCCGGCAGGGATAGTCGGGCCGAAGGCGATAAGCGCCTCGCCGGGCGCGACCTGAACCGCATCCAACCGCAACCGCGCTTTGGGCGCATAGTGGGACGCCAGCATGCCCGGTGCGATCACCGGCCCCTCGGCTGCATCTTTGACCGGCTGCCCGAGTGCATGCTCAATGGCTGCACGGGTAACGCCGCCTGGGCGCAGCAGGACCGCATTGGGGCCGGTGCAATCGACAATGGTCGATTCAACGCCAACCGCTGTTGCGCCGCCATCGACCACGGCATCAATGCGCCCGTCGAGATCGGCGAGAACGTGGTCGGCAGTTGTCGGACTCACGTGCCCTGAGCGATTGGCAGAGGGTGCAGCAATGGGCCGGCCGGCGGCGCGGATCAAGGCTCGGGCGGTCGGGTGATCGGGCACGCGCAGCCCCACCGAGTTCAACCCCGCGCGGGCGAGGTCGCTGATGCCGGTCTCACGCTTACTCGGCACCACGAGGGTCAGGGGTCCCGGCCAGAAGGTGGCCGCTAGCGCGCGGGCCTGAGCGTTGAACGACCCAAAGCGGAAGGCCTCATCGGCATCTGCGAAATGGGCGATGAGCGGGTTGAACGAGGGCCTGCCCTTTGCCGCATAGAGGCAGGCGATCGCCTCACCATTGGTCGCATCGGCGCCTAGGCCATAGACCGTTTCGGTGGGAAACGCGACCAGCGCACCGGCGCGCAGGATCGCGCCTGCTTCCGCAAGCCCCGCCATATCGGGCGCAAGGCGCCGGGTGGAAAGATCATCTGTCACGGGGTGCTGCTAGCATGACGGGGTTTGGTTGTCTTTGGGTCTCTCTGTCGATCCGCCGCGTTGCGCGCTCGCGTGCAAGAGGCCATGGTAGAAGCGAAGCGGTCGAGACGAAGACCTGACAAAAAGCCTGCCCGAGGATAGCCCATGACCTACCGCGCTCCCGTCGCCGATATCGCCTATACCTTGAAGCACGTGGCGGGCCTCGACCGGGCCATCGCCGAGGGGCTTCATGGCGATCTAACCGCTGATCTGGTCGAGGCCGTCCTGGAAGAAGCGGGCAAATTCTCTTCCGATCGGGTCGCCCCGTTGAATGTCGTCGGCGACAAAGTGGGCTCGCGCTTTGCCGACGGGGTGGTGACCACACCACCCGGCTGGAAAGAGGTCTATGCCGATTGGGCCGCTGCAGGCTGGGGCGGCGTGATGGCGGAGCCGGAATATGGCGGGCAGGGCCTGCCTTGCGTCGTCAATGCCGCCTGCTTGGAAATGTGGAACGCGGCCTGCGGCGCCTTCGGCCTGTGCCCCCTGCTCACTCAGGGCGCCATTGAGGCGCTCACCGCCCATGGCTCGCCCTATCTGAAGTCGACCTTCCTCCCAAAAATGATTGCCGGCACCTGGACCGGCACGATGAACCTAACCGAACCTGGTGCTGGCTCCGATCTCGCCGATATGCGCAGCCGCGCGGTCCCAGCGGGCGACGGCACCTACAAGATCACCGGCCAGAAGATTTACATCACCTATGGCGAGCACGATCTGACTGAGAACATCGTCCATCTTGTCTTGGCGCGCCTCCCCGACGCGCCCGCCGGCACGCGTGGCATTTCGCTCTTCGTCGTGCCGAAATTCCTGGTGAATGCGGATGGTTCGCTCGGCGCGCGCAATGATGTGCGGGCGGCCGGCATCGAGCACAAGCTCGGCATTCACGGCTCGCCCACCTGCACCATGGTCTATGGCGATCAAGGCGGCGCGATAGGCTATCTCGTGGGTGAAGAAAATCGCGGCCTCGCCGCCATGTTCACGATGATGAACAATGCCCGCTTGGCTGTTGCTGTCCAAGGAGTGGCGGTTGCCGAGCGCGCCTATCAGCAGGCGCTGGCCTATGCGGCCGAACGTCGCCAGGGCCGCGCACCGGGCTATGAGGGCGCCGGCATGAGCCCGATCATCATGCACCCCGATGTGAAGCGCATGTTGCTGACCATGCGCGGCTATACCCGCGCGGC
>JBAWYY010000070.1:0-10212 GCA_037143285.1 Alphaproteobacteria bacterium
CGGTGTTCTTGACCAATCCCGCACCCATTTGCGTCCTCGATGAGGTCGATGCCCCCCTCGATGACCATAATGTCGAACGCTATTGCGACCTTTTGGACGAAATGGCCAGGACCACCAAAACGCGTTTCCAGGTCATTACCCACAATCCCATCACCATGAGCCGGATGGATCGCCTGTTCGGCGTGACCATGGTGGAGCGCGGCGTATCGACGCTGGTAAGTGTGGACCTGCAACGGGCCGAGCGGCTCCTCGCCGCTGAGTAACCCAAGGTCCTTGTCGGGCCCCTGTCCGCGGGGCGTTTTTCGAGACGCTAAGCCGAGTCCCGCGCTGATCTCAGGGCAAACCGGCCGCAAAATGGCCTGCGAGGGTCGCCCGTGGCCCAATAGCCCCAAATTTTCGTGGACTTGAGTGGTGAAACGAAGCGTCGCACCTGTGCGACAAAAGGGGTAGGCCGCTCGTTCCACTAGAAAAATCAACTTGTTAGCCTATTGGTCAGCATCCTTGACAGGACTTGCCGTGTCGCT
This sequence comes from Alphaproteobacteria bacterium, assembly GCA_037143285.1. GTDB lineage: Bacteria > Pseudomonadota > Alphaproteobacteria > Rhizobiales > Phreatobacteraceae > Phreatobacter. The sequence goes on from JBAWYY010000070.1 coordinate 525, forward strand.
TAGAGGTTCGCCCGACTTTCGGGGGGCGATCATGGTGACGCCGGTCCGGTGTTCTCGTGTCTCTAACCCGAGCCGGCTGAGGTCGGATCATGGCAAAAGACCAACGCGAAACCGGCCCGACCCACAGATCCCCAGAGGAAGTCGACCTCGACGCGCGTCGCCACGCGCTCGGCTCTCAGATCGACGCCCTGACGCGACGGACAGAGAGCCAGACGAAGGCGCGCTCGGCTGCTGATACATCCGGCTTCGGCCGCGGCTTCCGCTACTCCGCGGATTTCGTTTCGGGTGTTGTCGCGGGGGTCCTGATCGGGTGGCTTATCGACCACTTCGTCGGGACCAAGCCTTGGGGTCTCATCATCTTCATCGGGCTCGGCTTTGTCGCGGGTGTTACGAACATCCTTCGGCTTGTTGAGCGCGAAAAACAGGGTCCCGATCCCGGTCAACCGGGTGCGTGACCTTCATCCGCCGCAGAGCTTCGGCTTTGCGACCTGACATTCAAGACCGGGAGCCGACGGGCGATGGCTAGTCCCATCAAACAGTTCGAGATCAAGCCGCTCATCAGCCTCGGCAAGATCGGCGATACTCCCATTGCCTTCACGAATTCGGCGCTGTTCATGTTCATCGCCGTGGGCATCATCGTGGCCTTCCTGATTCTGTCGACCCGCGGACGCACGCTTGTGCCGACCCGGTGGCAGTCGCTTGCTGAGCTCTCCTACGAGTTCGTTGCCAACACAGTCAGGCAATCGGCGGGTCACGAGGGGATGAAATTCTTCCCGCTCGTCTTCTCGCTGTTCATGTTCGTGCTGGTCTGTAATTTCGTCGGCATGATCCCCGGCACCTTCACGGTGACGAGCCACATCATCGTCACCTTCGCGATGGCGATGATCGTGTTCCTGACGCTCTGCATTTACGGCTTTGCCAAGCACGGCACCCACTTCTTCGGGCTCTTCGTGCCCTCGGGCGTGCCGGGCTATGTGCTGCCGCTCGTGGTCGTGATCGAGGTCATTTCGTTCCTCTCGCGTCCGATTTCGCTCTCGGTTCGTCTCTTCGCCAACATGCTGGCGGGCCACATTGCCCTCAAGATCTTCGCGGGCTTTGTCGCCTCCATGCTCGGGGCCGGTGTCTGGGCGATCTTCGCCCCGCTGCCCCTTGCGCTCGCTGTTGGTTTGACCGCGCTGGAGTTCCTCGTCGCCTTCTTGCAGGCCTATGTCTTCACGATCCTGACCTGCATCTATCTCAACGACGCGCTGCATCCCGGTCACTGACCGGCAGCACGTTCACCCTCTGACCACTTCAAGATCCTCAAGGAGTTCACCATGGATCCGATCGCAGCAAAATATCTCGGCGCGGGCCTCGCCTGCATCGGCATGGCGGGCGCCGCTGTTGGCGTCGGCAACATCTTCGGCCAGTTCCTCTCGGGCGCCCTGCGCAACCCGTCGGCGGCTGACGGTCAGTTCCCCCGCTTGATCTTCGGCTTCGCCGTGACCGAAGCGCTCGGCATCTTCTCGCTGCTGATCGCGCTCCTCCTCCTCTTCGCCGTCTGATCCTAATCTCCGATTAGGTTTTGGCGGGTGCGTCGCGCGGTCTTCGCGCGGCGCCTGACGTTCTTTCATTCTGAGTTTTGGCTTCACCAGCGGGCAAGGCACCATGGCCACTCCCACGCAAACCGGCACGGTCGCTCACGACCAAAAGGCCGGCGGCGGTTTTCCGCCGTTCCAGGGTGACACCTTCGCGTCACAGCTCTTGTGGTTCGCGATCGCGTTCGGCCTGCTTTACTGGCTGATGAACAAGACCATCGTGCCGCGTATTTCCTCGATCATCGAGGAACGCAGCGACCGGATCTCGGCGGATCTCGACGAGGCCCAGAAGCTGAAGGCTGATTCGGACGCGGCCATTGCGTCCTATGAGAAGTCGCTTGCTGATGCTCGCGCCAACGCTCAGGCGATTGCCTCCACGACCCGCGCTCAGGTGCAGGCCGAAGCGGATGCCAATCGCAAAGCGCTTGAGACCAAGCTTTCGGCGGATCTTGCTGCGGCCGAAGCTGAAATCACCAAGTCCAAGGCTGCGGCCATGACCAATGTTCGCGGCATCGCGGTGGACACCGCCGGTGTCATCGTTGAGCAGCTCATGGGCAAGGCCGTTCCCGCGTCCGAGCTTGAGACGGCTGTCGACGCCGTCCTGAAAGGCTGAAGGAGAACCCATGCTGTTCGAAGCTGAAACCTGGGTTGCCGTCGCCTTCGTCGCCTTCCTTGGCATTCTCGCCTATTTCGGCGTGCACAAGACCATTCTGAGCGCGCTCGACGGACGCGCTAAGGCGATCGAGAACGAACTCGCCGAGGCCAAGCGCCTGCGTGAAGAGGCTCAAAAGCTGGTTGCCGACTATAAGCGCAAGCAGAAGGACGCCGAGAAGGAAGCAGCCGACATCGTCGCTGCCGCCAAGGCAGATGCCGAGCGTCTCGCTGCCGAAGGCAAGCAGAAGATCGAAGATTTCGTCGCCCGTCGCACCGCCATGGCGAAGACCAAGATCGCCCAGGCTGAAGCCCAGGCCATTGCTGAAGTGCGGGCCGCCGCCGCCGATGTGGCCGTCTCGGCCGCGGGGAGCGTACTTGCCGGTCTCAGCAAAGGTAAGGCGGGCGAAGCCCTCGTGCTCGACGGTATCGCCGAAGTGAAAGCCAAACTGAACTAATTTCTCCCTGACTATGGGAGCGAAGGCCGCCGGGCACCCGGCGGCTTTTTTCGTTTGGGACCGGAACAATAGGTGCAGAAATGACCTGCGCCATGGTCACCAAATTGTTGACTGAAACACTTTTTTAACGAGCTGGGGCGTTAATCATACGTCAACGATGAGGTCTCGCGCGTGAGGGCGTTTGCGCGCGAAATCTCGTCCGCTCAACGCCCAGTCGATCATGCCGGCCACTCATGCACATCCGCTCTCCTCGCGGCGTTTCGCGGTGCAAAGCATCGGCTGCAGACGCGCGTCTTCAGCGAGAAGGCCGATGAGCGTGTCACCTCCCCATATTCCCGTTCTTTTGGCTGAGGTCCGGCAGGGTCTCGGCCCGATCAACGACGCCTTGGTGATCGACGGAACCTTCGGCGCAGGCGGCTATACCCGTGCCTTCCTTGATGACGGTGCCCGCGTGGTCGCGATTGACCGCGACCGTACGGCGATCCTCGCAGGCCGCCCGTTGGTCGAGGCCCATGATGGGCGCTTGGCCCTCGTCGAAGAGCGCTTCAGTCGTCTCGACCATGTTCTCGGAAACCTCGGCATCGACAAGGCCGACGCCGTTGTCCTCGACATCGGCGTCTCCTCCATGCAGCTCGACCGGGCCGAGCGCGGCTTTTCCTTCCGCTCCGATGGCCCGCTCGACATGCGCATGGGCCAAGCCGGCGAGACGGCTGCCGATCTCATCGCTCGCCTGGGTGAGAAAGATCTCGCAGACCTCATCTTCACGCTCGGCGAAGAGCGCCTGTCGCGCCAAGTAGCGCGCGCCATCGTCAAGGCCCGCGAGGAAGAGCCGATCACGACGACGCGCCGGCTCGCGGATATCGTTGGCCGTGTCGTGCGCGGCAAGCCCGGCGACATCCATCCGGCAACCCGAACGTTTCAGGCGCTGCGTATTGCGGTGAATGACGAGCTCGGCGAGTTGGAGCGGGCGCTGATTGCCGCTGAGAAGGTGTTGCGGCCCGGCGGACGGCTTGCTGTCGTTACCTTCCATTCCCTGGAAGACCGGATCGTCAAGCGCTTCCTGACCGAACGCTCGGGCCGCGCCCCTGCTGCCTCGCGGCACCAGCCGAGCCTTGCCGTCCGCCCGCCGAGCTTCGATCTCGCCCATAAGAAACCGATTGAAGCGGGCGAGGCTGAAAGCGCCGCAAATCCGCGCGCGCGTTCTGCCAAGCTTCGGGTCGCCATCCGCACGGCGGCGCCAGCCTGGGGAGGCGCCCCATGATGCGCTTCCTCAATATCTTGGTCGCAGCCTCGCTCATCTTCGGCGCCGTCTTCGTCTATCGCGTGAAGTACGAAGCAACGCGCCAGGCCGAAGAGGTCGCGCGCTTGCGCCTCGACATTAATCGCGAGCGCGATGCCATCGCCGAACTGCGCGCACAATGGGCGCGGCTCAATCGCCCCGACCGTATCCAAGAGCTTGCCGAGCGCCATCTGAGCCTGAAGCCGCTCGCGCTCGAACAAATGCACAGCCTCGACAATTTGCCTGAGAAGATCGTTGTCGATCCCGATCCCATCGGCCGGATGCTCGATGCCATGGCAACGGACGAGACAGGTCTGACCACGGGCACAGTACGCGCCCCCTTGCCGCAGCGCCGGCCAATCCAGGGAGCGCGCTGATGGAAAAGCCTTCGATCTTCAAGCGCATGCGCCTTTACATGGCCTGGGTGCTGGCAGGCCCCCAGGACCAGCGGCTTGCGAAATCGCGTCGGCGCGTCGGTTTGACTATGGTTGGCTTTGCCGGCCTCTATTCGGTCATCGCCGGCACGATGATCTTCTATGCGCTCAATCCCGATCAGGGCCGCCGCCAATCGCTGCGTAGCCAGGATGCCGTGTCCGCCGCGCGGCCGGATATCATCGACCGCAATGGCGAGATGCTGGCAACCGATATCCGCACCGCCTCGCTCTTTGCCGAACCGCGTAAGCTCGCCGCCAGCTTCGATGTAGATGAGGCAACTGAACTCCTCACCGCCGTTCTGCCCGACCTCGACCAACGCGAGGTTCGCGAGCGCCTGCGCTCAGGCAAGGGCTTCGTCTGGTTGAAGCGCGAAATTTCTTCTGAAAAGCAGGCCGAGATCCACCGCCTGGGCATTCCGGGTATCGGCTTCCTGCGCGAGAACAAGCGCCTCTATCCCAATGGTCCGACGCTCTCTCACGTGCTGGGCCACGTGAATGTCGACAATCAGGGGATTGCCGGCATCGAAAAATGGGTCGATGGGCGCGGTCTTGCCGAACTCCATCGCGCGGGCCTCGCCACCTCGCGCAATCAAGAGGCGGTCCAGCTCTCCATTGATCTTCGCGTCCAGCATGTGCTGCGCGACGAGGTGTTCAAGGCCTATCAGCGCTTTCGCGCGAAGGCGGGCGCCGGCGTCATCATGGACGCCGAGACCGGCGAAATCATCGCCATGGTCTCGATCCCCGACTATGACCCCAATCAGCCCGGCGATTCCATGGGCGATGATCGCATCAACCGCCTGACCACCGGCGTGTTCGAAATGGGGTCGGTGATGAAGTCGCTCACCGTTGCCATGGCGATCGATTCCGGCCGCTTCAGCCTTGCATCCTCCATCGACGCGCGGTTCCCGCTCCCCGTGGGCCGCCACAGCATCAAAGACTTCCACGCACAAAGGCGCGTGTTGTCCTTGCCGGAGGTCTACACCTATTCCTCCAACATTTCGACGAGCCGCATGGCTTTGACCTTGGGCGGCGAACATCAGCGCGATTTTCTGCGCAGGCTCGGCCAGCTCACCCGGGTCACCACCGAGCTCCCGGAAAGCGCCGCCCCGCTCGTGCCGCGCCGCTGGCCTGATATCACGACCGCCACCGTCTCTTTCGGTCACGGCATTTCAGTCGCTCCCCTTCAGGCCTTGATGGGGACCGCCGCGCTCGTAAACGGCGGCTATCTCGTCGCCCCCACCTTCCTGAAGCGGACCTTGGATGAGGCACGGGCAATCGCGCCCCGCGTGATCAAGGCTGAAACCAGCCAAGCCATGCGCTTCCTCATGCGGCTGAATTCCGAGCGCGGTTCGGGGCGTCGCGCCGAAGTTGAAGGCTTCTATGTCGGCGGCAAAACCGGCACGTCGGAAAAGGTGATCGGCGGACGCTATTCGAAGGATAAGTCGCTCAACTCCTTCATCGCCGTATTCCCGGCTGACCGGCCGCGTTACGCGCTCCTCGTCATGCTTGATGAGCCCAAGGGCATTCCGGAAACCGGCGGTGCTGCGACCGCAGGCTTTAACGCGGCACCAACGGCTGGCCGCGTTATTGCCCGCGCCGCGCCCCTACTGGGATTGCAGCCTCGTCTTGATCTGCAGCCCGCCGACCAATTGATCCTCGCCGGTTATCGTGGGGCACGGCGATGACGGTGTTCTTTGCCTTGCTGATCCCTACATCAGTGGTTTCGGCGGATCGGCCGACCCCTTGTTCGAAACCGATGTCGCCATGGATCTAGCCACCCTCCTGATCGATGAAGCGCCGCCCGAGATGCTTGGGCTCGGAATCAGCGGCATGACCGCTGATAGCCGCACGGTGACCAAGGGCTCGCTGTTCTTCGCGCTCAAGGGCGAGAAGACCGACGGCTTGATCCATGCGCCGATGGCGGTGGCTCAGGGTGCCGCTGCGATCGTCAGCGATGCTGCGAGCGCGCCTTCGAGTATTGATGGCGTGCCTGTGATCAAGGTCGCCAATGCCCGCCGTACCCTGGCCTTGGCTGCATCACGCTTCTATCCCCGCCAACCCCCCGTGATCGCGGCGGTGACCGGCACCTCGGGTAAGACCTCGGTTGCCGCTTTCACGCGCCAGATCTTCGCCCATCTCGGCTTTCAGGCGGCCTCCGTCGGGACCGTTGGGGTCGTGCGCCCGTCAGGCGAGGTCTATGGCGGTCTCACGACGCCTGACCCCATCACCTTGCACCAGACCTTGCACCAACTCGCCGAAGAGGGCGTGACCCATCTCGCCTTCGAGGCCTCGTCCCATGGTCTCGATCAGCACCGCCTCGATGGTGTGCGGATCACAGCCGCCGGCTTTACCAACCTGTCGCGCGATCATCTCGACTATCACAAGACCATGGAGGCCTATCGCAACGCCAAGCTTCGCCTGTTCACGGATCTGCTCGGTCCCGAAGGCAATGCTGTTGTGATGAGCTCGTCCGAGAGTGCGCCTTTTTCCGCAGCCGCTCGGCGCCGGGGCCACAGCCTTATCGAGATCGGCCGTGAGGATGAGGATGTCGCCGGCGGCATCTCGATCTGCGAGGAGCGGATTGAGGGCACGGTGCAACACCTGAAGCTCTCCGCCTTCGGCAATACCCACCATGTCCGCATCCCGCTGGTTGGAAAGTTCCAAGCCGAAAACGCCCTTGTTTCGGCAGCGCTCGCCATCAGTTGCGGTGTCGAGCCTGAAGATGCTTTTGCAGCGCTTGCCACCCTCCAAGGTGCACCCGGACGCCTCGAGGTGGTGGGCGAGGTCAACGGCGCCTCAGTCATCGTCGACTACGCCCACAAGCCCGGCGCGCTCGAGGCGGTGCTCGATTCGGTCCGGCCCTTTGCCAAGGGCCGCCTCATCGTCATTTTCGGCTGCGGCGGTGATCGCGATCAGGGCAAGCGCCCGATCATGGGCGGCATTGCCGTTGCCAAAGCCGATAAGGTCATCGTCACCGACGACAATCCCCGCTCGGAAGATCCAGCCTCGATCCGGGCGATGATCCTTGCCAATGCGCCGGGCGCCATCGAAATCGGCGACCGCGCGGAATCGATCCGCACCGGAGTCGCCATGTTAGAGCCCGGCGACGTCTTGGTGATCGCCGGCAAGGGGCACGAGACCGGCCAGAAAATCGGCGCCGTCGAATATCCCTTCTCCGATCATGACGTGGCAGCCGCCGCAATTCGGGAGCGCGCCTGATGCCCCTTTGGAAGACTGAAGCGCTGGCCCGCGCCATGGGCGCGACCATCACCGGTAACCCTCCGGCAGCGGTCAGCGGCATTTCCATCGACAGCCGCACCATCGGCGAGGGCGAGGTTTTCTACGCCATCAAAGGTGATCGTTTCGATGGGCACGACTATGTGGAAGCAGCCCTCTCGCGGGGCGCGGTCGCAGCCGTCGTTTCGCGGGAATGGGCCGCCTCAGCCAAGCCCGGCCGCTACTTGATCGTGCCTGATGTCCTGCGAGGGCTGGAAGACGCCGGCCGCGCCGCTCGGGCTCGTACGCCAGCCAAGATCGTCGGCATTACCGGATCGGTCGGCAAAACGTCGACGAAGGAAATGCTGGCCTCCGTGCTCTCACGCGAGGGCGAGACCCACGCGGCCAAAGCCTCCTTCAACAATCATTGGGGCGTGCCGCTGACCCTTGCGCGCATGCCCGCAGGTTCCCGCTTTGCTGTCTTCGAAATCGGCATGAACCACGCCGGCGAGATTACGCCGCTCACCGCGATGGTGCGCCCCGACATTGCGATCATCACGACGGTGGAAGCCGTTCACATCGAGAACTTCCCCTCCATCGAAGGCATTGCCGACGCCAAGGGCGAGATTCTCACCGGCGTCGAGCCGGGCGGCACGGCGGTGTTGAATCGCGACAACAGGTTTTTCGATCGCCTTTCAGCCCGCGCCCGTAGCGTGGGCATCGAGCACATCGTGTCTTTTGGCGAACATGAGGAGGCCGATGTCCGCCTCGTCCGCGTTGTGCTCAAACCCGAATGCTCCTGCGTTCAAGCCCGCGTGTTCGGCGTTGATCTCACCTATAAGGTCGGTGCGCCCGGCCGCCACCTCGTGATGAATTCGCTCGCGGTTCTCTCCGCCGCCAAGCTCTCGGGCGCCGATCTCGCCGTTGCCGCCATGGCACTCGCTGAACAAAGGGCGGTCAAAGGGCGCGGCCAACGCCATGTGCTGACGCTCACAGGCGGCACCTTCACGCTGTTCGACGAGAGCTACAACGCCAATCCCGTGTCGGTGCGGGCAGCCCTTGAGGTGGTCGGCAAGGCTGAAATGGAGCCGAAAGGCCGGCGCATCGCGGTTCTCGGCGACATGCTGGAACTCGGTGCCCAGGGGCCCGCAGACCATGCAGGTCTCGCAAGCAGCATCGTTGCCAATAAAATCGACCTCGTCTTCTGCTGTGGTCCCCTCATGAAAAATCTCTGGGAGGCCTTGCCGGCAGGGCGGCGGGGCGCCTATGCGGCGAGCGCGGCCGAACTCGAATCGGTCGTGGTCGCGACAGTCAGGCCAGGCGATGTCGTCACCATAAAGGGATCGCTCGGATCGAAGATGGGTCCGATTGTCGATGTCTTGATGCGTCGTTTCCCCGCCGTCGTGTCCGAAACCCCCGTAGCCTGACCCTTTTAGGAACCCGCCCCAGATGTTTGCGCTACTCTCCGAGTTCACGACCAGCTTCGGTCCGCTGAATCTGTTCCGCTACATCACCTTCCGCACGGGCGGCGCCACGCTGACGGCCCTTGTCTTTGTGTTCCTCTTTGGCCCCGGCTTGATCCAACTGCTTCGCCTCAAGCAGGGCAAAGGCCAGCCCATTCGCGCCGATGGTCCGGAATCGCACCTGGCCAAGCGCGGCACCCCCACCATGGGCGGCCTGATGATCCTCTCAGGGCTCGTGATCTCGACGCTCCTTTGGGCGAACTTGAAGAGCCCCTATGTCTGGATCCTCTTGTTCGTCACACTCGGTTTTGGCGCGATTGGCTTCTACGACGACTATCTGAAGGTAACGAAGCAGACCCATGCGGGGTTCTCAGGCCGCGCCCGCCTCGCGCTTGAGTTCGTCATCGCAGGTCTCGCGGTTGCAGCCATTGTCCATGTCACCCGCGAACCCTTGGACACCTCCGTCTATTTCCCCTTCTTCAAGGACCTCTCGATCAATTTGGGGCTATTCATGATCGCCTTCGGGGCGGTGGTCATTGTCGGCTCCGGCAATGCCGTGAACCTCACCGACGGGCTTGATGGTCTGGCCATCGTGCCGGTGATGATCGCG
>JBAWYY010000071.1:0-10138 GCA_037143285.1 Alphaproteobacteria bacterium
CTTCACCGATCCCGCCACGTGCTTGGCCACCAGAACCACGCCGATGAGGCCGACGATCAAGAGCGCCGCGCTGCGCCGGACCGCCGCCATGGGCGGGATGGCCGTCGAGGGGCTGTCGGCCTCGTCATCGCCGGAATCCGACAGGAAATAGTCGCGGTGGCGAATGGTCTGGACATAGAGAAACACCGCATAGAGCACGAGGGTCGCGATGCTGACGAAGGCGAGTTGGGAGGCGGCGTAAAAGGGCCCGGAAACGGTGGTCGTGAACGAGGGCAGGATCAGCGAGAGGGTCGCGAGCGGCATGATCACGACGAGATAGGCGCGCGCGCCGGGCACCTGGAACCCCTGCTCGCCAAAGCGCAGCCCGCCCGCCACCAGACAGAGCCCGACGAGCCCGTTGCAGACGATCATGATCACAGCGAAGACCGTATCGCGGGCAAGCGTCGGCGAGCCCTCCGGCCCCAGCATGATGGCCACGATCAGCGCCACCTCGATCACGGTCACTGCAACGGTCAGCACCAGCGTGCCATAGGGTTCGCCGGTGCGGTGGGCGATCACATCGGCATGGTGGATGACCGAGAAGACGGCCGCGGTCAGCAACACCAATTCGACGATCGGCCAGGCCACCGCGAAAAAGGCGATGCCGGTAAAGGCGCGATCCAACAGGCTTGAAAAGGCAGCGGCCGCAAAAATCACCAGGGGAACGATGAGGTGGATGAGCCGACGCCGCTTGGAGGTCATGGCGACTGCCTATCACCGATCCGGCACGAAGGGCACCCCAAGCGAGGCCGGAGCCTGGGTGCCGCCGCGCCGAACGCCCGAAATCACCACCAAAACGATGATGGTTGCAAGATAGGGCAGCGCCGACATCACCTGGCTCGGCACCGGCCAGCCGCGGGCCTGGGCGTGAAGCTGTAGGATCGTGACGCCGCCGAACAGATAGGCGCCGATCACGGCACGGAAGGGCAGCCAGCTCGCGAAGACGACGATGGCGAGTGCGATCCAGCCGCGGCCCGCCGTCATGCCCGGCGACCAGAACGGCGTATAGGCAAGCGACAGATAGGCCCCCGCGAGCCCCGCGCAGGCGCCGCCAAACAGCACCGCGATAAAGCGAATGCGCAGCACCGGGAGCCCCAAAGAATGGGCGGAGCCATGGCTTTCGCCCACCGCCCGCAGGACGAGGCCGGCGCGCGATTTGAACAGGAACCACCAGACGCCCAAAGCGAGCACCACGGAAAAATAAACGATGGGGTCTTGGGCGAAAAAGACCTTGCCGACGATGGGAATATCCGAGAGCCAGGGCACCACGATCTTCGCCATGGGATCGCGTTTGGCGCCGATGAAGCCGGCCCCGATAAGGCCGGAGAGCCCGAGGCCGAGAATGGTCAGCGCCAGCCCTGTGGCCACCTGATTGGCGGCAAGTCCAAGCGCGAGGAGCCCGAAGATTGCGGCAAGCGCCATGCCCGCACCGATGGCTGCGAGCACGCCAAGCAGCGTCGAACCGGTGATAACCGCCACCGCAAAGCCCGTGGCCGCCCCGATGATCATCATGCCCTCAACGCCCAAATTGAGGACGCCGGAGCGTTCCACCACCAATTCACCGAGAGCCGCGATCACCAGGGGTGTGGCGGCCGTGATGATGGTGAGCAGGATCGCCTCGAAAATGCCCATTACGCCGCCGTCTCCTGGCGCACGACCGCCAGCCGATAGAGAATGAAGGTGTCGCAGGCGAGGACGAAAAACAACAGAAGCCCCTGGAAGACCCGTGTCACATCAAGGGGGATGCGCATCATGATCTGGGCATTCTCGCCGCCGATGAAGGTGAGCGCCAGGAAGAGCCCGGCAATCAGCGCGCCGATGGGATTTAGCCGGCCAAGAAAGGCGACGATGATGGCGGTGAAACCATAACCGGGCGAAACGGTCGGCTGCAGCTGGCCCATGGGCCCGGCCACTTCCAAAATGCCGGCGAGACCCGCAAGCGCACCCGACACAGCGAAGACGAACCATGTCGTACGCCGGTCGTCGAAGCCGGCAAAGCGAGCGGCGCGCGGCGCCTCGCCAACCAACCGGATTTCGAAGCCTTTGAGGGTGCGCGCCATGACGATGGCGGCGACCACCACCGCCACAAGCGCGATGAGGAAGCCGATATGGGCGCGCCCACCGCCGACCAAGAGCGGCACGGTCGCCTCCGGCTCAAAGCTAACGGATTGAGGGAAGTTAAAGCCCTTGGGGTCGCGCCACGGGCCGCGCACGAGATAGTCGAGGGTGAGTTCGGCGACATAAACCAGCATGAGGCTGGTGAGGATCTCATTGGCGCCGAAGCGAGTTTTGAGGATCGCAGGGACGAGCGCCAGGAGCATGCCGCCGAGCGCGCCAGCGGCCAGCATGACAGGCAGAACCCAGGGGCCATTGGGCACGCCATGGGTCGCAAGCGCCACCGAGCCGCCGAAAATGGCGCCCATGACCAATTGGCCCTCGGCACCGATGTTCCAGTTGTTGGAGAGGTAGCAAAGGATCAGCCCGACACCGATGAGGATGAGGGGGGTCGCCTTCACCGAGAGTTCCTGCAGCGCCCAACCATCGGACAAGGGATCGATGAAATAGGCGGTGAGCGCCGCGACGGGGTTCTTACCGAGAAGCGCGAAAAGGATAGCGCCGGCCACCAAGGTTAGCGCCACCGCAATTAGCGGCGAGGCAACCACAAGCCAGGTGGGGCGATCAGCGCGCCGTTCCAGCACCAGCCTCATGATGTTGCTCCGTGGACGCCGCCCATGAGGAGGCCAACCTGTTCGCGGGTCAGCTCTCGCGTCGGCTTGGCCGGCGACAGGCGGCCCTCGGAGATGACGGCGAGGCGATCGGTAATCTCAAACAATTCGTCCAGATCCTGGCTGATCACGAGAACGGCAGCGCCGCGCGCGGCGAGATCGACGAGCGCCTGGCGGATGGTGGCGGCGGCCTGCGCGTCCACGCCCCAGGTCGGTTGCGCCACCACGACGACGCCGGGTTCCCGCATGAGCTCGCGGCCCACCACAAACTTCTGCAAATTGCCGCCGGAGAGGCTTTTCGCCGGCGGATTGGTGCCGGACATGCGGACATCATAGGTGTTGATGACCCGCTCAACCCAATTGGCGACACGGTCGTTGCGAATGATGCTGCCGGTGACGAAGCCATTGGTGGCATGGCCCGAAAGGAGCGCATTGTCGGTGAGCGTGAAGCCAGGCGCTGCCGCATGGCCGAGCCGCTCTTCGGGCAGGAAGGCCGCACCCCGCCGACGACGCGCGGTAATGCCCTCGGAGCCGACCTCATGGCCATCGACAAGGATCGCATCGGCGCGGGTGGTGTTCTCGCCTGACAGCGCTGCGAAGAGCTCGTCCTGGCCGTTGCCGGCAATACCCGCGATCCCGACGATCTCTTTCGCGCGCACGGTGAGCGCGACATCGGCAAGGGCGACACCATGGTCGTGGAAAGCCGGCAGTGAGAGGGCGCGCGCCTCCAGCCTCACCTCGCCCACCTCATGGGCGGCATTGCGCACATCGGCGACCGCCGCACCCACCATGAGGCTTGCAAGGCTTGCCGCGGTTTCGACGCGCGGATCGGCGCTCGCCACCACCTTGCCGCCGCGCAGCACGGTCGCTTGATCGCAGAGGCGGCGGACCTCGTCGAGCTTGTGGGAGATATAGAGGATGCTCCGGCCCTCGGCCTTGATGGTGTCGAGCGTCGCGAACAGGAGGTCCGCCTCCTGCGGGGTCAGCACCGAGGTCGGCTCGTCCAGAATAAGCAGCCGCGGGTTTTGCAACAGCGCCCGCACGATCTCAATGCGCTGGCGTTCGCCGACCGAGAGCCGCCAAACCTCTTGGCGGGGCTCAAGCGGCAGGCCATAGGCACGCGAGAGTTCGGCCACCTGTTCCTCGATGGTTGCCATGGGCGTTTCGGGCCCAAGCGACAAGGCGACATTCTCGGCAACGGTCAACGCATCGAACAGCGAGAAATGCTGAAACACCATGCCGATGCCGAGCCGCCGGGCGTTCGCCGGATCAGGGATCGTGACGCTCGCGCCATCCCAGATCAGCCGACCTTCATTGGGCTGCAGCAGGCCATAGAGGATTTTGACGAGTGTCGATTTGCCCGCACCATTCTCACCCAGCAGCGCATGGATTTCCGCCCGGCCAACGGTGAGATCAACGTGATCATTGGCGGTTAAAGCTCCGAAGCGCTTGACGATGCCCTGGGCCTGGAGCAGCGGTCCGGTCGCCATCAATAGCGGACCTTATCGGGCTTATCGGCCCAGGCCTGGAAGGCTGCGCGCGCCTCGTCCGATGGCACATGATCCATCTCGATCCGCTCACAGCGAGGCGCACGCACCATTTCCTCATAGAAAGGCGCGTCATCAAAGCCGATGGCTGCCGCCTCGTCGCGGGTATTGGCGTAAACAACCCGATCAAGCCGCGCCCAAAGGGCTGAGGCCAAGCACATGGGGCAGGGTTCGCAGCTCGTATAGAGGGTGAGGCCCGTCAGATCGAACCGACCAAGGCTTGCCGCCGCGCGGCGGATCGCCACCACTTCGGCATGGGCGGTTGGGTCATTGGTGGAGGTGACCTGGTTCCACCCCTCGGCAATGACCTCGGTCCCACGCGCGATCACTGCACCGAAGGGGCCGCCTTCACCCGCCTCCATGCGCTGGCGGGACAGGGCGACGGCCCGAGCCATATGCTGTTTGTCGATTGCTACGCTCATGGCCCAATCAGACCGGGCAAAGCAGGCGAGTGTCAATTCGATTGAGGCGACAAAGCCAGGATATCCGGCTTATTTCGCGGTAATGCCCGGTTTAGAGGACTTTCTTGGCACGAAATGCCGCGATTTCAGCGCTGGAATAGCCGGCCTGTGCCAGAACCGCATCGGTGTGCTCGCCCAATCGGGCGCCCGGCCAGCGAATGGCGCCGGGCGTTTTCGAGAGCTTCGGCACGATGCCCTGCATGGTGAGGCGGCCGAGATCGGGGGTCTCGACCTCCACGATCATGTCGCGTGCCCGGAAATGAGGGTCGGCTGCGACCGCTGCTGCGTCGTTGACCCCGCCTGCGGGGACGGCTGCCTGATCGAGAAGCTTCAACAGCTCATCGCGTGGTTTGGTCGCGGTCCAATCGCCGATGATGCGGTCGATCTCGGCCTGGTTCTCGGGCCGACCGCGCGCGCCATGGGTGGCAAAGCGCGGATCCCTCGCCAGTTCGCCCATGCCCATGGCCTCAACGAGGCGGCCGAAGATCGTATCGGCATTGGCACCGATGACGATGTGGTGGCCGTCGAGGGTCGGATAAATGTTCGACGGTGCGAAACCCGGCGAGGTCAGCCCCGTTCGGCCGCGGATATGCCCGGTGATCGAATATTCAGCGACGATGCCCTCGGTTGCCGCCAAGATCGCGTCGGTCAGGCCGACATCGATCACCTGACCCTTGCCGTCTTTGGCGCGGTGATGGAGAGCCGCAGTGATCCCGAAGGCGGTGTACATGCCGGCCAGGGTGTCGCCGATGGAGAGCCCCGTGCGGGTCGGGAGCCGATCAGGATAGCCGTTGATGACGCGCATGCCGCCCATGGCTTCGGCGACAGCCGCAAAGCCCGCCTTCTCTGCATAGGGACCATATTGGCCGTAGCCGGAGACCCGTGCGATGATAAGGCGAGGGTTCATCGCATGGAGGGCCTCCACCGTCAGGCCCCATTTTTCAAGCGTACCGGGCCGGAAATTCTCGAGAAGCACATCGGCCTCCGCCACCAGCCGGCGCAGGATGTCTTGGCCATCAGCGCTGCGAAGATCGACGGTGATGGATTTCTTGTTGCGCCCGATCACCGGCCACCAAACGGAGGCGCCGCCCTTCTTGGCAAATCCCCATTGGCGCATGGGGTCGCCCTTACCTGGGTCTTCGATCTTGATGAGATCAGCGCCCATATCCGCGAGGAGTTGCCCGCAATAGGGACCGGCGATGAAGGAGCCGAGCTCGATCACGCGGAGATCGGCAAGCGGACCGGAGGGCGAAGCGGCAGACGACATGGACGGCTCGGGGGCTAAAACGCGTAAGCACTCAGGTAACGCTGGCTGCGCGCTCGCGGCAAGCCGCACTGGGACAGGGCCGGCTTGCGGTGCGAGGGGCGGAGGGAATAAAGGCCGCGACTTCTTGAGCGGTCCGCCATGCTTTGACGCGCCGCCTCATTCGTGCCAATCGCGGCAGAGACGGGCAGGCGTCACCGCTAAAGCCCCATCGCGACCGAGGAGATCCGCTCATGAAGGCCAATGGCTTTGACCTGACAACCGCTGCCGGCGTCTATGTGATTGCCGCCACGCCGTTCCATGACGATGGCCGGATCGATATGGAATCGACCGATCGGATGGTGGATTTTTACCGCGCCTGCGGCTGCACGGGCATGACCATCCTCGGCGTCATGGGCGAAGCGCCCAAGCTCGACCAGGAAGAAGCGGTGATGCTGTCGAAGCACATCATCAAGCGCGCCGCCGGCATGCCGGTGATCGTCGGCGTGTCCGCACCGGGTTTTGCGGCCATGAAGGGCTTGAGCAAAGCGGTGATGGATGCGGGTGCCGCCGGCGTCATGATCGCGCCGCCCAATGTGCTGCGCACTGACGACCAGGTGACCGGCTATTACCGCCAGGCGGTGGAGGCCATCGGCGCCGATGTGCCCTTCGTCATCCAGGACTATCCTCTGACCTTCCAGGTGGTGATGACGCCGAAGGTAATCCGTTCGATCGTGCAGGAACATGCCTCCTGCGTCATGCTGAAGCACGAGGACTGGCCGGGGCTTGAGAAAATCTCGACGCTGCGCGGTTTCGAAGCCGACGGCTCGATGAAGCGCATTTCCATTCTCTGCGGGAATGGCGGGCTCTTCCTCGATTTCGAATGCGAGCGCGGCGCCGATGGCGCCATGACCGGCTATGCCTTCCCCGACATGCTGGTGGACGTGGTGTCGATGCAGGCCGCCGGCAAGCGCGATGCGGCCCACGACCTGTTCGACGCCCATTTGCCGCTGATCCGCTACGAGCAGCAGCAGGGCGCGGGGCTCGCCGTGCGCAAATACATCATGAAACAGCGCGGCGTGATCGCGTCCGACGCTCAGCGCAAGCCGGGTGCGGGCATGAGCGCGAAGGCGCGAGCGGAGGTGGACTACCTCCTGTCGCGCCTCGCGCATCACGACAAGCGCGCCAAAATCGGCTGAGGCCAGAGCTCTTTCAGCGTCGGTTATGCCGGCTGGCGGGCGCGCCGCATGGGCAGGCGTGTGACGATACGGTCGATCTCAGCGGGACGCATCAGGCGGAAGCGCACCGGTGCCTTGCGCACATCGTCCATGGAGCGGCCCGTGGCTTTCCGGAAAGATACCACGACGGCCTCATAGACCGAGGCCTCGACGCCTGCGACGTGGCAAACGGCACCCAGCGCCTTCTCATCGCCGCGTTCCAAGATGAGGCGGCCACCTTCTTGATCGCGGCCAATGGCGCGCATCAAATGGTCAACCGCTTCCTGGACGCGGCCCTCGTCGGAGAGTTTTGTCACGACGTGGGCGAGTTCTTCCGGGGAGAGCTGCTCTTCCCTTGTCGGGCGAGCGAAGCGAGGCAGCGTCTGCGGCGCATCGCCGCGCTGGGAGATCGCTGCGGCAATGGAGGGGTCGCTGCCAAGACGGGCGGCGATGGTCTCAAATCCTGCCTTCGACAGCCGCGCGCCGAGATTGCTCACCAGCATCAAGACCGTGCCGTTATCGCCGAGTTCGGCAATGGTATCGGCAAGGATCGTCGACAGGGGCGAGCGCTTGGTGATGACGCGCATATGGTCTTGTCGGTCGGTGGCGCAGACCTCGGCAAGCAGCCCATCGTCCATATCGGGGGCGAGCAGCACGACTTCGGCGACGCCAATGACGTCGGAGGCGAGAACCCTTGCACTCTGCGGCAGAATGCGGGTGGCGCGCGCGACCTTGTTGGAGGTGCGAACGCGGGTGGACAGCGGCGTCTCGGCGAGCGCCTGCATAACGATGGTGTCGATGATGGAGGCCTTGCGCGTGCCAGGCTCCGGACGCGCGGATGAGAGCTCATTGACGAGCTCTTCGACCAAAGCCCCGCGCAGCTTCGGCGGAAGCTGACCGATGGCGACCGCCAAGGCGTCAAGATTGGATGTGGTACGCGTATCCATCATTACCCTACCATTGGTTAAAGGTAGCCGGCAGCGATTAATACACGGTGAAAATATGCCCTTTTTTGCGATTAAATCGCCTCAATGAATGCCAAAGGAGCCTAAAATACGGTGTTTTAATACCGCCGCTCCGAAGAGCAGTGTAGAAATACGCTCGCGAGTGAGGTCTGATGCCTCAAGGAAACCAAGACGTCGGCGCCGACGGCGTTTTATCAATCGTTGTGAATGACTTAGGGTAACTCTTCAATGCTAATGGCCGCCGCGCTCAAGACGGTAATCCGAGACCGCCCTACGGCCTTTGCGAGATCTCGCTGCGTGCGCCGATCACTGGGCCCGCCGCCAATGGCCCGATAAAACTTAGCCGGGATCAAAAGCCCTTGGCTGGGCCTTGGCCCAAAGCCCAACTGAAAGGCCAATAAGGCCAGCCATTCATCGGCGCGGGCGCTCGCGCCGTGGTCTTCACGGCGGTAACTGAAGATAGCGGCGCGTCGATCAAGCGCCTCTTGCCTGGTCGTCACCGCGATGAAGCGTCGCACTTCGTTGATCCAACCTTCGGACAGCGTCACGCCCGGCGCCATGATCAGCAGCCAGTTTGATTTCGCCGTTGCGACTGCGGCCGCTAAGCGCTCGCCCTCCGGCCGATCGGACACCATGAGCCGGCAACCCGCGACATCAGCCACTTTCTCGGTGTCATCTTTCGAGCCACCGTCTGCGATGATGGCCTCAACGATCAGCCCATCCGCCGCTCCGGGCACCAGCGCCGAGAGCGTGGGGACAAGACGTATCTCATCGTCGAGGGTCGGAATGATAAGCGAGATCACGGCACGAAACGATCTGTTGAAGGGCGGCACAGGCGACTGTGACGGCTGTTGAAGGGTTTTGATGCAATGCGATATAGGGCAATTCGCACGTTCATGCAGCCTTCAGCCTCGTGTCATTAAACGGCTCGGCTTAGCTGGTCTACGCGCAGGCTGGTTGAATCACGCGCGGAAAAGCTGCAAGGAAGCGCGCCGCAGGCGGCCGGGTGCACCGCACCATGACATGAAGACTGGGGTATCGACGATGGCGACGTGGGTTTACACGTTCGGCGACGGCAAGGCCGAGGGTAAGGCGGGCATGCGCAACTTGCTGGGTGGCAAGGGTGCGAACCTCGCTGAGATGTCCAATATGGGCCTGCCGGTGCCGCCGGGCTTCACCATCACCACCGAAGTCTGCGTCTGGTACTACGCCAATGGGCGTGCCTATCCGACTGAACTCGCCGCCCAGGTCGAGACGGGGCTTGCCGAGGTTGGCCGCTCCACCGGCCGCGTCTTCGGCGATGCGGCTAATCCGCTGCTGGTGTCGGTGCGCTCAGGCGCGCGCGCCTCCATGCCCGGCATGATGGACACGATCCTCAATCTCGGCCTGAACGATGTGACGGTTGAGGCCTTGGCTGCAAGCTCGGGCGATGCGCGCTTTGCCTATGACAGCTATCGCCGCTTCATCCAGATGTTTTCCAACGTGGTGCTCGATGTCGACCACCACAATTTCGAGGACATTCTGGAGCACTATAAGGACACCAAGGGCCACCAGCTCGATACCGATCTTGCCGCTGACGAGTGGAAGCATCTGATCGGGCTCTACAAGGCCAAGGTTCAGGACGAGACCGGCAAGCCCTTCCCCCAGGATCCCCATGCGCAGCTCTGGGGCGCCATCGGTGCTGTCTTCTCCAGCTGGATGAACCAGCGCGCCATTACCTATCGCCGCTACCGAGTCAGCTGCTTCCCCTTCCACCATTCGCTGAAGCGTCGCACGATGGACCTTCAAGGTTCGCGCGAAGGCTGCGGTCGACGACAGAAGGCGCTGTTGAAGCCCGACAAATGCTAGCTTGGCGAGCAGGCCGGGGATCAGCCAGGTCAGATCGGGCCTAGAAAAACTCTGCTTGGGGAAGGAGCCGAGCGCGACCCAGTCCATGGCGG
>JBAWYY010000072.1:0-10020 GCA_037143285.1 Alphaproteobacteria bacterium
CCGGTCATGCCCGCAAGCTTCGAATACATGCGGAAATAGTTCTGGAAGGTGATGGAGGCGAGCGTCTGGTTCTCCGGCTGAACCTGAACGCGCTCCTTGGCTTCCAAAGCCTGGTGCAGGCCCTCGGAATAGCGACGGCCCGGCATCATGCGGCCGGTGAATTCGTCGATGATTACCACTTCGCCATTGCGCACGATGTAATCGCGGTCGCGTTGGAACAGATAATGGGCCTTGAGGGCCTGGGTGACGTGGTGGACGGTGGACACGTTTTCCACGTCATAGAGCGAACCCTTGATCAGGCCCGCTTCGGTCAAGATCTGCTCGATCTTCTCGTTACCCATTTCGGTCAGCACGCAGGTGCGCTGCTTCTCGTCGATCTCGTAATCTTCCTTCGACAGGCGCGGGAGATATTGATCGATGGTGTTGTAGAAGTCGGACCGGTCATCCAGAGGGCCTGAAATGATCAGCGGCGTGCGCGCTTCATCGATCAGGATCGAGTCGACCTCGTCGACAATCGCGAAGGCATGGCCGCGCTGGGTCATCTCCGCGACGGAATATTTCATATTGTCGCGCAGGAAATCGAAGCCGTACTCGTTGTTGGTGCCATAGGTGATGTCGCAGGCATAGGCCGCGCGCCGCTGCTCATCGTCCATGCCGTGGACGATAGTGCCGGTGGTGAGGCCTAAGAATCCATAGACCCGGCCCATCCATTCCGCATCGCGCTTGGCGAGGTAGTCGTTGACCGTGACCACGTGGACGCCACGACCGGAGAGCGCATTGAGATAGCAGGCGAGCGTCGCCACCAGCGTCTTGCCCTCGCCGGTCTTCATCTCGGCGATCGCGCCCTCATGGAGCACCATGCCGCCGATCAGCTGGACATCGAAATGGCGCTGACCGAGTGCGCGCTTGGCAGCCTCCCGCACGGTCGCAAAGGCCGGCACCAGAATGTCATCGAGCGATTTGCCAGCGGCAAGTTCCGCTTTGAACGCATCGGTGCGCGCGCGCAATTCGGCATCCGAGAGCTTGGCGATCTCCGGCTCCAGCGCGTTGATCTTCTGGACCCTGGGATTGTAGCCCTTGACGCGGCGGTCGTTGGAGGAGCCGAATAATTTGCGGGCAAGCGTGCCGAACATGGATGGACCTCGATTTGGCCGGTTCTGCACCGCTAGAAGCGGCTTTTCAGACCAGCCGTGCCAGCAAATCCTGCTGGGCGCGTCGGAGAGAAATGAACAACGACCGTCTTTTGCCCCGTTTGGACAGACAATCCCAGCACGAACCGGACCCCGGAACCAGGACCGGGCAGACATAGGAACGGGTCGGAGGGTTGTCAATTGCGCGCGAACCGGGCATTGCTGCCGCCGGTTCCGCTTGGCGGACCCTTGGGTCAGGGAATTGCCGTCTGTTGTTCGCCTCCTTAGCCCCTTGCGCGCTTGCCCCACCCATACGCGAAAGGCCTCAACCGATGACCCGCTCCCTCCGCTTCAGCCTGTTCGCAGCTTCTGCGCTGGCGCTGCAATTGGCCCTGCCGGCGCTCGCCCAAGCGCCTGCCGCACCCCCGGCTCCCGCCACCGCTGCCCCTGCCGCCCCGGCGCTCGCGCCTAACGCAGTACTCGCTCGCGTGATGGGTGTTGAGATCCGCCAAGCCGATCTCGATGCGGCGGATGAAGATATCGGCGCGCAGGCAACCGCGCAGATGAACCCGGACCAGAAGCGCGATTATCTCCTGGGCTTCGTCATCGACCTGACCATTGCCGCAAAGGCGGCCGAGAGCCGCAATATCCAAAATGACGCCGAATTTGCCCGCAAGCTCGTCTACCAGCGCAATAAGCTGCTTGTGGAAGCTCTCCTTAATGCAGAGACCCGCGACCGCGTGACGGAAGCCGAAATGCGCAAGGTCTATGACGAGCAGATCGGCCGCGTTCCCCCGGTGGAGGAAGCCCGCGCTCGCCATATCCTGGTGGAAAATGAAGCCGATGCCCGCGCGATCATCGCGCAATTGAAGGCGGGCGGCGATTTCGCAGCCATCGCGAAGGAAAAATCGAAGGATCCGGGTTCTGCCGATGGCGGCGACCTCGGCTTCTTCACCAAGGACCAGATGGTGCCGGAATTCGCCAATGCGGCCTTCGCGCTGAAGCCTGGCGAAACGACCCAGGACCCGGTGAAAACCCAGTTCG
Organism: Alphaproteobacteria bacterium; assembly: GCA_037143285.1. GTDB lineage: Bacteria > Pseudomonadota > Alphaproteobacteria > Rhizobiales > Phreatobacteraceae > Phreatobacter. Next base: position 2,175 of record JBAWYY010000072.1, read on the forward strand.
GCTGGCATGTCATTCGCCTCGAAGAGCGCCGTATGCGTCCGGCCCCCAGCTTCGACCAGGTGAAGGGCCAGATCGAGGATTTCCTCGTCCGTCGCGTCCAGGGCGAACTGGTCCAACGGTTGCGCCAGAATGCGCAGGTGGAGCGCTTGGTGCCGGCGGCCCCGGCAGCGCAGCCGCCGCGCTGAGCGCGTGACGAAGCGAACCGTTTCTTAACGCGAGGTCACCTAAAAGTACTCCTGGGCCAGCGCGCGTTGCGCCGGCCGGGAAAGGCTGCGCTTCCGTGTCGGTGATGGGAACGGATGAGTCGGCGATCGCTGCGGGCGTCAAGTCGAGCTTGACCCTTCGCACCGCCATAGACCGCGTGCGCTCTGCTTTTGGCGGATCAGACGACCATTCCGGCACCCGCCGCATGGCTGGCACCGCCTTCGTCATCCGCGTGATGAGTGCGGCCATTGCCTATGTCAGCCAGGTGTTGATGGCCCGCTGGATGGGCGGTCACGATTTCGGCATTTACATCTATGTCTGGGTCTGGGTGCTGCTGCTCGGCCATCTGTGCAATGCGGGGCTGGCGTCTGCCGCCCAGCGCTTCGTGCCCGAATTCATCGAGCGCAAAGACCCCGATGCGCTGCGCGGCTATCTGATGGGCGCACGCCTTACCGGCGTTGCCATCGGCACGACCGTCGCAGCACTTGGCCTTACCGTGCTGTGGCTCTTCGGCGACTATGTCTCCCACCTGACCTTGATCCCGCTGGCGCTCGCTTGCATTTGCCTGCCGCTTTATGTGCTGACCGACATCCAAGACGGTATCGCGCGCTCCTATAATTGGACCGATCTGGCGTTAGGCCCGCCCTATCTGCTGCGCCCAATCTTGATCCTTGCGACCATGGCCGCAGGGCATGTGATGGGGCTCCCCGCCAATGCGGTTGTGGCCATGAGCTGCGCGGTGATCGCTACTTGGGCGACCGGGCTCATCCAGCTCTTCATCCTGCACCGCCGCCTCGCCCGCATGGTCGAGCCCGGCCCGAAGCGTCATACGCCGAGCCTCTGGCTGAAAACCTCGCTGCCGATTTTCATGGTCGAGGGGTTCTATCTCCTCTTGACCTATACGGACGTGATCCTGCTGAAGCAGTTCCGGCCGCCGGAAGAGGTCGCAGTCTATTGGGCGGCCGTGAAGACGCTGGCGCTCGTGGCCTTCGTCTATTTCTCCGTTGCGGCGGCAGCCGCCCACCGGTTCAGCGAATATCACATCACCGGCGACCGGGATAAACTCTCGGCTTTGCTGGGTGAATCGATCCGCTGGACCTTCTTCCCCTCGCTTGCAGCGACCATCCTGATCCTCATCGCTGGCAAGCCGGTGCTGTCGCTCTTCGGGCCGAACTTTGTCGCGGGCTATCCCGCCATGTTCATTGTTTCCATCGGCCTCTTGGCGCGCGCAGCCGTCGGCCCGGTTGAGAAGCTCCTGTCGATGTCCGGTCATCAGGGCATTTGCGCGGCGATCTATGGCATCGCCTTCCTCTCATCCCTCGTGCTCTGCCTCGTGTTGATCCCGCGCTACGGCATGATGGGGGCAGCCACCGCCACAGCGGTCGCCTTGGTGTTGGAATCGATCTTGCTGTTTCAGGTGACCCGTTATCGGCTGGGTCTGAACGTCTCCATTTGGAACAGGCCAAGCCCGATGCCGGCGGAATGACTACGCCGCGGACGCGTTGTCCGTGTCATATCGGCAAAGCCCTGAGACGATGACACTTGAAGGTCTAGTCCTCCAACGCGCCGCGATGAGCCATGCGCCCCGCGACGAACGTACACCGCGAACAGGCGCGACAACGCCCGTGTCGGTGCGTTGGTGGCCGGCCGGCGCCTGGGAGACGCTTGAGGCGGATATCGCGGGGCTTGCCGACATCAGTGCGCCCAATATCTTCCTGGATCCCGGCTTTGCCCTGCCCGCCCGCGATCTCTATCCGGCGAACGACCTTGGCGCGGTGATTGTCACCGATGCCCAGGGGCTCCTTGCCTTCATCCCCGGTCGCTTGCGCTGGATCGCCCATGTGTTCCAGCTCTGGACCACCCCCGTCGGCAATTACGGCAGCCCCTTGGTGCGTCCGGGCGCTGAAGCCCTCGCCGTGAAGGCCCTGTTCTCGCAGCTCGCCGAGATGGGCATCACCGCGCTTCATGCCCCCTTGCTGGACGATGACCACCCTTTTACCCAAGCGCTGATCGCGCATGCCAGCGAGACCGCCAGCGCTATGACGCGCTTCTATCGGCACGAGCGCGCGGTGCTCCGCCACGGCGACGCCTTGCGCACGCACGGCGGCATCGGCAAGGAGTATCGGCGCCTTATCCGCCGCCTCGCCGAGACCGGCGCCATCACCCGGCTCTCGACCCGCGACAACTGGCCGCTTGCAACCGCCATCGACACCTTCTTGGCCCTTGAAAAGGCGGGCTGGAAGGGGCGCTCGGGCACAGCCTTTGCCGCGCGACTTGAGACACGGCGTTTCTTCATCGCGGTCTGCGAGCGGCTGGGCGCGCAGGGCAAATTGTCCATCGATGCGATGATGCGCGATGACAAGGCCGTGGCCGCCGCCATCACGCTGCGCGCAGGGTCCCGCGCCTGGTTTTGGAAGATCACTTATGACGAGGAACTCGCCCGCTTCTCGCCGGGTGTTCAAGCGACCTTGGCCCTCAGCGAGGCGCTGCTTGCCGACGAGACACTGGTGCTGACCGACAGCTGCGCCATCTCGGGCCATCCGATGATCGATCGGATATGGTCAGCCCGGATGGCCTTGGAGGATTACTTCGTGGCGGTGGCGCCTGGTGCGCCCTCCGCACGGTTCCGGCTGCTGGTTGCCGCCGAGACATCTCACCGGCGCCTCCGCGAGCGCGCCAAGCGCTTTATCAAGCGCTCTAAGCCCGCGCCCGCAACAGGCGCCTGATCACCTTGCCCGTGGTGGTCATGGGCACTTCGTCGATGAACTCGATCTCGCGCGGATAGGCGTGGGTAGAAAGCCGCGCCTTGACGAAGTCGCGGATCTCAGCCGCCAGCTGATCGGACGGCTCAAATCCCGCTTTCAGCACCACGAAGGCTTTGACGATCTCGGTTCGCAGCGCATCGGGCTTGCCGACGGCGGCGGCAAGAGCGACCGCTGGATGCTTGATCAGGCAATCCTCGATCTCACCGGGACCAATGCGATAACCGGCAGAGGTGATCACATCATCGTCGCGGCCGAAGAAATGGACATAGCCGTCCTCATCCTTCAGGCCCTGATCGCCGGTGGTCATCCAATCGCCGATGAACTTCTCAGCCGTCGCCTCGGGCTTGTTCCAATAGCCGAGGAACATCACGGGATCGGGCCGCCGTACCGCGATTTGCCCGCGCTCGCCGACGTAACACAATGAGCCGTCGTCACGGATGATGCCAACCTCATGGCCCGGCACCACCTTGCCGATGGCCCCGGCCCGCGACACGCCGATGGCTGCGCAGGAGGCGAGCACGAGATTGCATTCGGTCTGGCCGTAGAACTCGTTGATAGTGAGGCCAAGCGCTTCGCGACCCCAGTCATAGGTCATGGCGCCCAAGGCTTCGCCGCCTGACCCCAACGTGCGTAGGACGAGCTTATGGCGCGACCTCGGGTTGTCTGCCGCCCGCAACATACGAAGCGCTGTCGGCGGCACGAAGGAATTGCGCACGCCCATGCGCGCCATCAGGGCAAAGGCCTCTTCGCCATCGAACTTGTCGAATTTTTTCGCCACCACCGGCACACCGAAATGGAGCGAGGGCAGGAGCACATTGAGGAGACCGCCCGCCCAGGCCCAATCGGCCGGCGTCCACATGCGGTCGCCCGGCTGAGGAAAGAACTCATGGGGCATTTGGACGCCCGGCAGGTGACCGAGCAGCACCCGATGGCCGTGGAGCGCGCCCTTCGGATTGCCTGTGGTCCCGGACGTGTAAATCATCATCGCCGGGTCATCGGCCAAGCTGTCGACGGGCGTGAACGCGTCTGACGCCATGGCAAGCGTCTCGTAAAAGCCGAGAACGCCGTTGCTCGCCGCACCATCGGTGGACATGACGAGCGCAAGTTCGCCTAAATCATCGCGAATGGCAGCAAGCTTTTCGAGGCCGGCGGCGTTGGTGATGAGCGCCCGCGCGCCGCAATCGCCCAGGCGATAGCGCAACGCATCGACGCCGAAGAGCGAGGCGAGCGGCACTGCGATGGCGCCGATCTTGTAGATCGCAATATGGGCAATGGCCGCCGCAGCCCCTTGGGCGAGCACCAGGGCGACGCGATCACCGCGCTTCACACCCTTGGTGGTGAAGACATTGGCGAGCTGGTTGGAGGCCTGTTCGAGGCGAGCATAGGTGACGCTATCCAAGCGCCCATCGGGCCGCTCCCAGAGGATCGCGACCCGATTGGGATCGGCCTTCGCCCAGCGCGTGCAGACATCGACGCCAATATTGTAGCGCGCCGGCACCTGCCAGCGGAACGCGGCCATCATCGCATCGTAGTCACGAACTTCAGGCAGCATGGTCACCTCGCTGTTCTCAGCGATAGCGAAGGACCGCGCATGAGGGAAGTCATGCCAGCGACGCGGCTCAGGCGATACAGGCCTCGAACCCCGCCTTGATCTTCTCAGATGGCAATTCGCGACCGATGAACACGACGCGGCTCTCGCGTGCCTCATCAGCCTTCCAGGCCCGCTGATGGTCGCCGTCCAAGATCATATGGACGCCCTGGAAGACGAAACGGTCGGGATCGTTCTTGAACGCCACGATGCCCTTGCAGCGCAGGATATTCGGCCCCTCAACCTGGGTCAGATCCTGGATCCAGGGGAAGAACTTGTCGGGATCGAGCGGCTTGTCGGTGCGAAACGACACCGATTGCATGTCTTCGTCGTGATAATGCTTTAAGCCGCCGTGGTGATGGTGGTGGTCATGATCGTGGCCGTGATGATGATGGTCGTGATCATGGTGGTGGTGGTCATGATCGTGATCGTGATCGTCCTTCTCGAGGAAGGCCGGCTCAATCTCCAGGATGCGCTCGAGATCAAAGGCGCCCCGGCCGAGGACTGCATCGAGCGGCACATCGCATTTCTGGGTCCGGTGCATCACCGCATAGGGGTTGATGGCGCGGATGCGGGCTTCTACCTCGCGCAATTGGCCGGGGGTTACGAGATCGGTCTTGTTGAGCAAGATCACGTCCGCAAAGGCGATTTGGTTCTTCGCCTCCGGCGCATCTTTCAGCCGGTCAAGCAGCCATTTGGCGTCCGCCACGGTTACCACCGCATCGAGCGCTGTCTTGGCGCCCACGGTTTCATCCACGAAGAAGGTCTGGGCCACAGGCGCTGGATCAGCCAAACCCGTCGTCTCGACGATGATGGCGTCAAACTTCCCCTTCCGCCGCATCAGCCCCTCGATGATACGAATGAGATCGCCGCGCACGGTGCAGCAAATGCAACCGTTGTTCATCTCGAAGACTTCTTCATCCGCACCCACGACCAAGTCGTTGTCGATGCCGATTTCGCCGAACTCGTTGACGATGACGGCAAAGCGCTTGCCATGATCCTCGGACAGAATGCGGTTCAACAGCGTCGTTTTGCCCGCGCCGAGATAGCCGGTGATGACGGTGACGGGGATCTTCTCAAGGGCAACGGTCGGCGCCGTGGCGGTCATGGTCATGGCTTAAGGTCTCAGGCAACAGGGAGAGAGGAAGATAGGCATTCGTAGGCCCGCATGAAAGGCCGGCGAGGTCAGCCCGTCGGCAAAAGCGCGCTCGCGAACTGCGCGAGGTTATGGCGCATGAGCAAGAGATAGGTCGAGGCTGGTCCATTGGGCCCTGACAGGGCATCGGAATAGAGCTTACCGCCCACCGCCACGCCAGCTTCTTGCGCAATACGCGAGGCAAGACGCGGGTCGGTCACGTTTTCGAGAAAGACCGCCGTGATCCGCTGCTCGCGCAATTGCCGGATGATGCGCGCGACATCGCGGGCAGACGGCTCAGCCTCGGTCGAGACACCGCGTGGCGCGATGACGGTCAGGCCATAGGCCTTTTCAAAATACTGGAAGGCGTCGTGAGACAGCAGCACGCGCCGCCGCTCCGGGGGGACTCGGGCGATCGTCGCCTTGATCTCGGCATCGAGCGCGGTGAGTAAGGCGGTGTAGGTGCTGGCATTCGCCTCAAAGAGCGAACGCCCCTCGGGATCGGCCGCAATCAAGGCGTCGCGGATGTTAGCGACATAGGTGCCCATGCGGCCCACATCCTGCCAGACATGAGGGTCACTCGTGCCATGGCTATGGCCGTGATCGTGTTCTTCTTTGGCCTTGAGCGGTGTGATGCCGCGCGTTGCCGTGATCACCTCCGCCTTCGTGCCGGATGACCGCACAAGCCGGGTGATCCAGCCCTCGAAGCCGAGGCCATTGACCACCACCACCTTTGCGCCGCGGAGCGCACGCGCATCCGCGGGCGGCGGCTGATAGACATGGGCATCGCCATCGGGACCGACGAGGCTGGTGACCGCCACGCGCGCACCGCCGATAGTGCGGGTGATGTCGGCCAGGATCGAGAAGGTCGCCACAACCGGCAAGGGGGTCTGCGCGAACGTGACCCGCGAGCCCACAAGCGAGAGGGCGGCGGCACCCATCAGCGCGCGCCGGGTCATCGCGGGTTTGATGGCCTGTGTCATCAGAGCGTACCTCAACGAACCAGCGTCAGTTCTCGCGGTGGCGACCCGGATAATAGGTCGCAAGCAGCCCGCCACGGGGCCCGGCGATCACCGACACAAGATAAACAGCACCAGCCACCAGGATGATGGCCGGGCTCGACGGTACTGACATGTTATAAGATAACAAAAGTCCTGCAAGCCCTGATCCAATCCCGATCGCCATGGCGAGCAGACAAAGCCGCCCCACCTCAACCGTCCAGAACCGGGCGGCAATCGCCGGCAGCATCATCAGGCCCACCGCAAGCAAAGTGCCGAGCGCGTGGAAGCCGGCCACCAGGTTCAAGACCACCAGCGCCAGAAAAATGAGATGCGCCGGCGCGCCGATGCCGCTGACTGAGCGCAGAAAGCCGGGATCAACCGTATCCAACACCAGAGCACGCCAGAGGATCGCCACCGCCAAAATCGAAATCGTTGCAATGATGGCGAGGAGATAGAGAGTCGGATCATCAAGCGCGAGCACGGTGCCGAACAGCACATGCATGAGATCGACGGAGGAGCCGCGCAGCGAGACGATCATGACGCCGGCGGCCAGCGACACGAGATAGAAGGCGGCGAGTGACGCATCTTCTTTCAGCGGCGTGAGGCGAGCGACCACCCCTGCTGCCACTGCCACCACGAGGCCGGCAACAATGCCGCCAATGGTCATGGGCACCAATTGCAGCCCGAAGAACAGGAAACCGAGCGCCGCGCCGGGCAGAATCGCATGGGCCATGGCATCGCCCGTGAGCGACATGCGCTGCAGCATCAAGAACACGCCGACCGGCGCACCGCCCACCGAGAGCGCGATGACGCCGGCAAGCGCCCGGCGCATGAAGCTGAACTCGACAAAGGGGGCGATGAGGAAATCGTACACGGGGTGCGCAATCAGGGTTGTCGCGGGCAGCGCTCAAAAGGCGTGCGCGGGAGCCGAAGGTCAGGCCGCGCGCTTGTCGCAGATATCGGCGCGATCGTCGAAAGCTTCCTGCATCCGCCGGGCCCGAAGCAGGTTTTCCGGCGTCACGACCGTCTCGGTCGCGCCCCAGGCCACCGCCTCGCGGGCGAGCATCAAGGTTTTCGGGAAGGCGCGGCGGACCACGTCGAGATCGTGCAAGACAGCGATCACCGTGCGCTTCTCAGCGTTCCAACGCGCCAC
>JBAWYY010000073.1:0-9755 GCA_037143285.1 Alphaproteobacteria bacterium
GGGCGCTCGACTTGCATGTGTTAAGCCTGCCGCCAGCGTTCGTTCTGAGCCAGGATCAAACTCTCAAGTTGTAGATGAGATCTTGAACCGGCATGGTCGCTACGCGAAATTGACAGAGGACACACCTAAAACAATCTTTCGACTGTCCATGGTAATGTCTCTGAAACGTAGCGCCGCCGAAGTCTCGTATGACCAGCCGTTAGGCTGGTCCGCAAGAATTCCGCCGCCTACGTTTCTCTTTCCTCTATTCGATTGTCAAAAAACTGGAACCAGACAAGCTGGCTCCCACCCTTGATTATCCCAAGGCGACTGAAACTCGTCTTCTGGTGTGAACCAGAAGCTAACATCGCAGAACGATGAGGAGCTTCAGAGATACGTCGTCGCGCCGTTGTTCGGCGGCGGCGCCGGTGTGGGGGGTTTATAGGCGTGACCCTTTTCACCTGTCAACGGCATTTTTCAAAAAAATGCACAGCCGGCGAGAGATTGTCATAAATCTCATTTATTTCAGACGTTTAGAAGATTCGACATTCTTTGAGTTTCGGTATTTAAATACCGTTATTGTCGGGTAGCCCTGGGGACAACCCGATTTTAAGCCCCCAAACCCAGATTTTCTCCATCTCGGAGCTGTTGAAAGCACGACATGGCGCACCTCTCTTTCGTGAGTGGGCCTATCCCGACCCGTGCCCCGGCACGCACGAGGGAGTGAACGAAGCAAACCCAGATCGCGGGCTTGCATCGCTTGCGCGCGCGGGCGCTCTCTCAGTGCCTTGTGCGAGATCTGCGTAGTTTCCGTGCCCGCGCCCTCACCACGCCATATTCCTGATGGCTTGTCGCGCGAATGTCATTCGTCACTTGACCCCCAGGGGACAGGGAGGCACGTTCCGCGCTGCTTCGCTCACGTGAGCTGGCGCCTTACGGAGTTTCGCTCTTGCAGTTTACGCGACGGCCGCTTGCTTCTTCCGGCTTTCAGGATCCGGTACAGCTGCTCGGCGATGAGCCGCCTCTGTCGGAAGATGGCACCGCAAGGCTGGCGCTCGAGAAGCGCAGCATCAACATCCGTTGGTTTTCAGGTACAGTGCTCACCGGTCTATGTGGCGCGAGTCTGATGGGCGGGGCTGTCTGGGCGTCGCTTGCCAACCCGACCCGGCCACCTGCGCCGGCAGAAGTTCTGCAGCCGGCCACCCGCGCAAGTTCGACTGCGAGCGACCGACCGACCAATACCTCGCGCAAGGGCGATAAGCTAACGCCGCTGGCTGACGCATTTGCGACCTCGAAACAGACGATCCGCGTGTCACAGACGACCCTCGTCGGCGACCGCGAGATCATCCGCGTGCGTCCGCACACACGCGTGATTGCTAACCTCATTCAAAGCTCAAACGGTGACTACGATATTCCTGAGTTCAATCCGCTTCGGCTTCTGGCCGGCGATACCCCGCAACGAGCGCAGGACGACAGTGAACCTGATACCGATGGCGAGGTGACTGTTGTTTCGCGAGATCTCGTTGGTCTCCCCTCTGAGATGCGGGCTATGGTCACGCTCTCGACCGATGACGTACTTGCACGGGTCCGCGAAGTCGCGATGGCCCAGCAGCGCGCGACCTCCACGCTGTTTCCGGCATCCTTCACGGTAGCGCCCGGCCTTTCCCGTGATTCCGCTGGCGCGACATTGTCGACCGGACCTCTTTCACCGGCCGATCTCGATCCGCCCGCGGAAAACTTTACCCGGGTGCCCAAGGCCGCCGTTGCCGAAGTGGCCGCGACCGGGAACACGCCCGACCGTGTTGCCGTAGCAAAGCCTGGCGACACCGTGACCGGGCTCCTGATGGAACTGGGTGCCACGCGCGAGGATGCGCGAGCGATCACCACTGCGCTTAATCGCGGCGGCCGCGAGATCACGCTTCGCGACGGTCAAAGGCTTCGCGTCCTCTTCGCAACGGGGCAGTCAGGGCGCGTGCAGCCCGTTCGCGCCATCGTTCTCGGCGATCGGGCGCCCGAAGCTGCGGTCGCGCTGTCGGACGAAGGGCGTTATGTCGCGATGGAAGACCCGGCGGATGCTGCGGTGGTCGCCCAAGACGAGGGGGATGAGGACGACGGACAGGGTCTGCGCCTCTACAACGCCATTTACGAGACGGCGCTACGCCAAGACGTGCCAAAACCCATTATCGACGAGATGATCCGTCTCTTCGCCCATGATGTGGACTTTAATCGACGTGTCACGCCCTCGGACCTGTTCGAGGTGTTTTATTCGTCAGACGATGACGGCGATTCTGACCGCGGCGATATTCTCTACACGGCGCTGACAACCGGCGGCGAAACGCGCCGCTATTATCGCTACCACTCCACCCCCGATGGCGTCGTCGATTACTATGACGAGCAGGGCAAATCCGCGCGCAAGTTCCTAGTCCGCAAACCCATCGTCTCCGGCCAAATGCGCTCCGGTTTCGGGATGCGTCGGCACCCCGTGCTCGGTTACTATAAGATGCATTCGGGCGTCGATTGGTCAGATCGCATCGGCACGCCGATTGTCGCCGCGGGCAATGGAGTCGTCGGCAAAGCGAGTTGGACCTCGGGCTATGGCCGCCGCATTGAGATCGAGCATGCGAATGGCTATACGACCACCTACTCGCACCTTTCCGGATTTGCCCGCGGTCTGATCGAAGGCGGCCGCGTCCGCCAGGGCCAGATCATCGGCTATCTCGGCAATTCCGGCCTCTCCACCGGCCCTCACCTGCATTATGAGGTGCTGGTCAATGGCCGCTATGTCGACCCCATGCGCGTCCGCGTTCCGCAGGGACGAGAGCTGGAAGGCCGAATGCTTGCTGAGTTTCGTCGTGAACGAGAGCGTATTGATCTGCTGATGACCCGTGATCGTGCAGAGACACGGGTGTCTCAACGCACACGCTGAATCACGGCCGTAGCGCGCCAATGGACTGGGTTGCGCTTCAGACGGGTGGTTCCGGCAAGGCCTTTACAGGCATGAAAGCACGGCCTTCGACCACAGGCACAGGACCTTTGTGCAGCTTCTCGGCGATGCCATAAAGCTGTTCGCGTCGCTCCATTTCCGCGAATACGTCCTCAGGCCCAATGTCCATATCGGCCAGAAGAACCGTCAGATTATAGAGAAGATCGGCACTCTCTCTGATCACCGCGTCGCGATCACCTGCAACTGCATCGAGAGCGACTTCGGTCGCCTCCTCTGCGACCTTCTTTGCCATCTTTGACCGCCCCGCCCTGATCAGCCGAGCAGTGCGCGACCCCGAATCCTGCGACTCCCGCGCGCTTTGCACGGCTAAGTGGAGTCTCGTGATCACATGGACCATACGGCGAGCTTTCAGTCAAGAATCAACAAAATAACAGGCTAATAGTCACGATGGCACTGATTTGTGGCGAGTCAACGGCGTTGTCTAGAACATTTTCTAAGACAGGAGAAATTTACATATGATTTTTGCGTGATCAGACGCGGAAAGCGGGTGGCGTCTCTTCACATTTTGACGGAAGTCCAAGACTTCGACGTGAGAGGGTTCGATGTCGTCACGGGATTGGTCGCTATTGTTGTTCTTGTCGCTTCTCTGGGGCGGTTCATTCTTTTTCGCCCGGGTTGCGCTGATTGATCTGCCACCCCTGACCCTCGTGCTGGCGCGCGTCGTCATCGCAGCCGTTGCGCTAGGCCTTTACATCCGCGTCACCGTTCGAGTGATCACCACCTCGCGCACCGTCGTGATCACATGCCTCGGCATGGGTCTCCTGAACAATGTGATCCCATTCTCCTTGATCTTCTGGGGCCAAACTGTGCTCCCAGCCGGCCTCACAGCCATCCTCAATGCGACCACGCCGCTGTTTTCGGTGATTGTGATGCACCTAATGACAAGGGACGAGCGGGCCACGCCAAACAAAGTCGCCGGCGTACTACTAGGCTTTACCGGCGTAATCATTCTGATTGCGCCCTCTATCTCTGGGCTTGGTGCGACCCCTCTTTGGGCGATGCTGGTCTGTCTTGCAGGCGCCGTGTCCTACGCTTTTTCCGGGCTCTACGGTCGGCGCTTCAAGGCCCTTGGTCTGGACCCCGCAGTGGCAGCCTTCGGGCAGATAACGGCATCGAGCCTCTTGATGGTGCCTCTGGTAGCGCTAGTGGACAGTCCTTGGACGCTTGCCATGCCGGGAATGCCGGCGATCCTCGCCACCATCGCTTTGGCCGTGGTATCCACCGCTTTGGCCTATGTGGTTTTCTTCACGATCTTGGAGAGTGCTGGTCCGACCAACTTGCTGCTGGTCACCTTTCTCATTCCCGTCTCGGCCATTGCGCTCGGATGGGTTTTGCTCGGCGAGCAACTTGCTTGGTATCATTTCGCCGGCATGCTGCTGATCGGTGCTGGCCTTGCGGCCATCGATGGCCGCATCACCGCCAGGCTCTTTACAAGATAAGGCGTCGACGCCCGTGGGGGCGGACCCACGGGCGTCGACCGCATTGCCGCCTATTCAGCAGCAACGCGGATCGGCTCGCGAGGCCCGGAGGCCGGAGCGCTCGGCGAAGCAGATGCTGTGGCCACAGCAGCATGGGCCGGAACTGGTTGAGCATCCGGCTCATCCACGGGACCGACGAAGCGGCTGAAAATCCGCGTGAAGATGCGGCTCACATCATCCATCACCGTGTAGAACGACGGCACGAAGACGAGGCTCAGCACCGTCGACACCAAAAGGCCGCCGATCACGGCAATGGCCATCGGCGCGCGGAATTCGCCGCCATCACCCATCCCCAGGGCCGGCGGGATCATGCCCGCCGCCATGGCAATGGTCGTCATGACAATCGGCCTTGCGCGCTTGCGCCCGGCATCGAGGATCGCCTCTTTGCGCGGTACGCCTGCCCGCTCTTCTTCGATGGCGAAGTCCACCAGCATGATCGCATTCTTGGTAACAATGCCCATCAGCATGAGAATGCCGATGACCACAGGCATCGAGATCGCCTTATCGGTCACGATAAGGGCAACGATCACACCACCGATGGAAAGTGGCAGCGACAAGAGGATGGTAATCGGCTGGAAGACCGAGCCAAAAAGAAGCACGAGCACCCCTAGTACCATCAGGATGCCGGTTCCCATCGCGATGGCGAAGCCCTGGAAAACCTCCTGCATGACCTCGGCATCACCGCCCCGTTGGAACGAGACGCCTTCGGGTAGGTTCTTCGCCTCAGGCAGCGCGAAGACCTTCTCGAGGCCCTCGCCAATCTCCAACCCGCCGGTCAAATCGGTGCCGATATTGACCCGTCGCACGCGATTATAGCGCTCGATCGACGAGGGGCCCTGGCCAAAGGTGATGTCGGCGACGGCCGCAAGCGGCACCGGTGTGCCAGAGGGCGTCGATACGGTCAGCATAGACAGGAGATCAACGTCGGATCGTGCGGCTGTTTCCAGCTGAACCCGGATGTTCACGAGACGATCACCGAGATTGAACTTCGCCAGATTGGCCGGGCTGTCGCCAATGGTCGCAACCCTCACGGCTTCGGAGATCTGGTCGGTGGTCACTCCATAGCGGGCAGCCTCGTCAGGTTTCGGCACGACGCGGATTTCCGGGCGCTCCAGCGAGGCGCCAGCAGCGACATTGACGAATTCCGGGATCCGCCGCATGGCGGCCTCAAGGTCGGCAACCGCCTTGGAGAGGTTCTCGCTATTGGTGCCGCGCACGATGATCGCCAATTCGCGTTCGCCGCGATCATTCACGTACCAAGCCCGGATGTCCGGCACCTGGCGGAACAGCGGCGAGACTGCCACCTGAATGTCACGCTGCAGGCGATCGCGCTCGGTCTTATGCGACAATTTGACGATTACGGTCGCGCGGCGAACCTCGCGGGTGCCGGTGGGGCTTGCGCCACCGATCACGAGGACGGATCGAACCTCGGGTATCTCTTTCTTGATCAGCTTCGCCAAAACGTCCGTGCGCTCGCGCGTGTCCTCAAGCGTCGAGCCAGGCGGCAGTTCAACCGACACGACGAAACGCGCTTCGTCCGGGAATGGGATGAAGCCCGTCGGCAAGAGCCGGATCGCATAGATCGACAAGGCAAAGATGCCGAAGCCGGCGAGAAGAGTGAGATAACGGAAGCGGATCGTGACGGACAGAAAACGCAAATAGGCCCGCATCACCCAGCCGTCTTTCGGCTCATGATAGGCATGCGCCCGCATGAAATAGGCAGCCATCATCGGGGTGATGAGGCGGGCGACCAAGAGCGAGAACAACACCGCCACGGCGACAACAAGGCCGAATTGCTTGAAATATTGCCCAGCGACACCGCCCATGAACGAGACAGGAGCGAAAACCGCGACAATCGTCAGCGAGATCGCGATCACCGCAAGTCCGATTTCGTCTGCCGCCTCCATGGCTGCTCGATAGGGCGATTTCCCCATCTTCATATGGCGCACGATGTTCTCGATCTCGACGATGGCGTCATCGACGAGAATGCCCGTCACCAGGATAATCGCGAGCAGGGAGACGAGGTTCAGAGAGAACCCCATGAGCTCCATCGCCCAGAAAGTGGGAATGATCGAAAGCGGCAGAGCAATCGCCGAAATCAAGGTCGCGCGGAAATCCCTGAGAAACAGGAAGACGACCACAACGGTAAGGGCTGCACCCTCCATCAGCATGTGCATGGCGGAGGTGTGGTTGCCCACCGTGTAGTTCACCGAGGAATCGATCTCGTTGAACGCAATGTCGGGACGGGCCGCACGCAACTCCTGGATCTTCGCGCGCGCGACTTCTGCGACACGCGCATCGGACGCGCCCTTCGACCGGAAGACCTGGAAGGCGATGGTCGGAATGTCGCCGTCAACCCGGGTGAAGGATCGCGGCTCCTCATAAAGATCCTGCACCGTGGCGATATCGGAGAGCCGAACCTCGCGACCGCCAGGGATAACAATCTTGGTGTCGGCAAGACCGTTGATGGTCTGCGCACCGGCAAGCGTTCGGATCGATTGCTCTTTTCCGCCGACATCACCACGCCCACCGGCAAGGTCCACATTGGTCGCACGGATCTGTCGGTTGACGTCGGCCGCCGTTATGCCAAGCGCCATCAAGCGCTCTGGCTCCAGTGACACGCGGATTTCGCGGGCAACGCCGCCATTGCGGCTGACACGACCCACACCGCGGATGCCCTGAAGCTCGCGCCGCACCGTGTCGTCGACGAACCAAGAGAGCTGCTCAAGGGTCATTTGCGGTGCGGCAACCGCAACGGTCAGGATCGCCTGATCGGCGATATCGAGCCGCTCGATGATCGGCTCTTCAATGCCGCGCGGCAGATCGGCGCGGATCTTGGCAATGGCGTCCTTGACGTCATTGAGCGATCGGTCGGTGTTCACTTCCAAACGGAACTCGACCACGGTGAGCGAGTTGCCGTCCGTGACGTTCGAAATGACGTTCTTAACGCCCGAGATTGCGGCAACCGCATCCTCGACGCGCTTGGTCACCTGGGTCTCAAGCTCTGCCGGCGCTGCACCCTGCTGCGTGATGGTCACTGAGACCAAGGGGACATCGATGTTCGGGAACCGCGTGATCGGCAGGTTGAGATAGCTCATCCAACCGAGGAAGCAGAGCACAACGAAGATGACGAGCGACGGAACCGGATTTCGGATCGAGTAGCCGGAAACATTGAAGGCCATGATGTCTGGTCCTCACTGAGTCTTGGCGAGAGTGGGGTTCACTCGATCGCCGTTGCGCACAAAACTTCCCGAAACCGCGACAACCTGTTCGCCAACGCTCAACCCCTCGCGGATTTCGATTTGGCCGTCGGCACGCAGGCCCGGCACGATGCGGCGAGTTTCGACAATGCCGTCTTTGACCACCTGAACCGTGACCTGAGATCCCTGGAAGAAGACTGCCGAGAGCGGCACTGTGACCCCCTCAGACCGAGCCACTTCGACGCCTGCACGCCCAAATGAACCGATGGGCGGGCGCTGGCCACTCGTCAGAGCGACGCGGACACGGCCCAAACGATTGGTGCGGCCAACTTCCGGCGACACCAACCTCACCCGGCCACCGAGGCGTTCCACGCTGCCATTGGTATCAATCTGGGCCGGCTGACCGATCCGCAGCTTGGCAAGCGTTGATTCTGCCACATCAGCTTCAAGCTCCACTGCGCCATCGGCGATGATGCGGAACATGGCATCAGTCGCGGCAGCAGAGGCAACCGCGCCAAGACGCGCAGCGCGACGCGAGACAATGCCACCAACCCGGGTCTTGATCTCGGTTCGCGACAGGCGAAGCTCGATATCCCGACGTTGAGCTTGGGCAAGAACAAGATCAGCTTGAGCAAGGCCCAGCGCATTCTCGGCAGAGGTCACGCGGGCCGCCGCTGCATTCGCGCCGAAAATACGCTGATCCAGGAGATCATTGGTGGCATTACCACTGCGCACCAGGGTCTGGGTCCGCTCAAGCTGTTGGGCAGTCAAAGTGCGATTGGCCTTAGCTTCGGCCACAGAGGCGGTGGCCTGATTGATGGCCGCTTCAGCGCGGGCAATTTGCGCGCTGTTTTGCGCAAGCTGCACATCAAGGCTCTCACGATTGAGGCGTGCAAGCACCTGACCGGCAACCACGGTGTCGCCTTCTTCGACCAGAATTTCGACGATCGAAAAGCCCTCGACTTCCGGATTGATCAGGATTTCCTCGCGCGCAACGAAAGAGCCTGTGAGTTGCACGATCTCCCGCAGTTCGGCGCGGGTCGCAGCAGCCACAGAAACCGCCGGAGCACGATTATCGGCAGGCGCGGTTGCTCCGGCTGCGAACGCTGCTCCGGTGAAAAGCGCAATCGACGCGAAGGCAGGAAGGGAAAGGCGGACAAAAGACACGGGGTAAAGCTCCGGACGGTCAATTTCGGTTGTCATTCGAGGCCTCGGGCGCAGCACCCATCATGGCTCTCGTCATGGCGAACATGGTTTCGATTTGGGTGCTGGCATCGAAATGCGGGTCACGCACTCGTCGCAGCAGCAGCCCATCGGCATAGGTCATCATAAACTGCACGATGGCCTCGATATCGGCATGGGGGGCAGCCAATCCGCGGTCTTTTGCGGTTTTCAGCACCCCGAACAGGCAATCGTGGATAACCTCATCGGTCTTCTTACGCAGTGCAGCAATTTGCGGATTGCGTGACACTTCCGCCATGGTCTCGATCCAGACAGCGACTTCCTCGCGCGGCTGTTCCACCAAATAGTGGCGGCCAAGTTCACTAAATGCCGTCCAGATGTCGTCGACTTGGCCGAGAAGTGAGAAGCTCGCGGTTGCCTCCGCAAGATCGCGTTCGATCAAGCCTTCGGTCAGCGCCTCTTTCGAGGGAAAGTAGCGATAGAGATTGCCTGGGCTCATGCCCGCTTCCGCGCATATCTGCGCCATTGACGCGCCATGAAAGCCCGAACGCGCGAAACATCGTTCAGCAGCGTCTAGAATGACGGTCTTGCGGTCAGTCCGATGGGCGTCGTCGATACGGGGCATGGGCCTCCCTCTCAACGTAAAAGCTAGCGAACATTCATTCTCTTTTCAAGGGGAAGTGAATGCTCGTTCTCTTTTATTTTTGAGGCCGTGAGCCGTCCGCCCCTTAGGCGTCAGGCCGTGCCGGCGATTTTGGCCCTCAGCCGGATCAGCGCCAGCACCGTGTCGATGGTAGGCGTTGCAATGCCGGTGAGGGTTCCTAACTCCTTCACCGCACCGACGAGCGCCTCGATCTCCATGGGGCGATCGCGTTCAAGATCTTGCAGCATCGAGGTTTTATGGGCGCCAAC
>JBAWYY010000074.1:0-9754 GCA_037143285.1 Alphaproteobacteria bacterium
GCTCGAACCCGCGACCTCCGGCGTGACAGGCCGGCACTCTAACCAACTGAGCTACGCCCGCGCAGTCGACACGCTGTGTCGACAGAGACGGTCGAATACGAGAGGGGCGGGGCCCTGTCAAGGCATTCGACAGCCTGACGAAAAGTTATTTGGGACCATCGGGAAGTGATTGTGGAAAATAATCAATTTGGCTCGGATTGACGGCCAAATGGCTCTGTCTCAATGCGGTTACGACCTGAGCGGTCGGAACTCATTTGACCTCAGGCGACCTGACGCGGGCTGCTCCCGCTCCAATTCTTCTTCATTGCGGCTGCAAACAAACGGGAGATACCGCGCGACGGCGGGGCCTCTCGTCCAATCGCGGCCGATCAGGCTTTGTGTCACGTTCGGCTTGAGCAGCAATCAGGCCGGAGATGCTTCCGCGGGCGTTACGGCAACGCGGTGCTGGATCAGCTGCGCCATCGCGATGATGGTGAGGGAAAGCAGCACGAGTTCAAGGCTATAGACCAGCAAATAAGGTGTTGCTGCGCCGAAGTAATCGCGCATCGGGAGCCCGGTGATGATGTCGCGGATGACGCCGCCGAGCGCGATCGCAAGACCGGCAGCAGAGGCCTGCACTGCGCCCCAGGCTCCGAGCGCGAGGCCCGCCTGTTCCTTTGGCGCTTGGTTCATGGTCGCGGTCAGCGTCCCATGGCCGAAAAGGCCGCTGCCGAACCCGATCAGAAAAGTGCCGATCACGAACAGCCAAGGGGACGACAGGGGAGCTGCGAGGATGATCGCTCCAAATGCAGGAAGCCCAACCAGCGCGCCAAGGCAGGCCATGCGGAAGGGGTCGGCCCCTCGCGATAACACGTGGGAGGCAAGGCCAAATCCGAACAGGCCACCAACCGCAAGCGTTGCCGTCAGCTTGGTCGTATCCGCAACCGATAGGTTCAGGATATGGCCGCCATAGGGCTCTAGAAGCACATCGGACATGCTAAACGCCATGGTGCCGAGACCCAGCGCCACAAGCCGGCGAACAGCATGCTCGCCACTGATGAAATGCCGCCAAGACTGCCCGAAATCCGGCTCAGCCGGCGGGGGAGCCGAACCGCGAGGGCGCCGCGTTTCCTGCTTCCACATGGCAATGACATTTAGGACGACGGTGGCGACAGCGGCACCCTGAATAACGCGAATGAGCCGGCCAGGGCTGAAATCAGCAAGTGCTGCGCCAAAGACGAGAGCGCTGACAATCATACCCAACAGCAGCATCACATACATAAGGCCCACGACTTTGGGGTGCGACTCAACGGGTGTGAGGTCGGTCGCAAGCGCCAAGCCGACCGTCTGGATCATGTGAACGCCGGCGCCGACCAGCAAAAACGAGGTGGCTGCACCGGCATAGCCGATCCAAGCCGGCGCATTCGCCGCATTGCCGCTGCCGGAGAGCACGAGAAGGGCGAAGGGCATGATGGCGAGCCCGCCAAACTGCAGCATCGTGCCCTTCCAGATGAAGGGGACGCGCCGCCAGCCCAGCGCGGATTGATGGACATCGGATCGAAATCCGATCAGCGCGCGAAAGGGTGCGAAGGCGAGGGGTAAGGAAATCATGATGCCGACGAGCGAGGCCGGCACATCCAATTCGACGATCATCACCCGATTGAGCGTGCCAACCAGCAGGACGAGAACCATCCCGACAGAGACCTGGAACAGAGACAGGCGCAGAAGGCGGCTCAGCGGCAGGTCCTTTGTGGCCACATCTGCGAATGGGAGAAACCGCGTCCCGACGGTCGCCCAGGTTTCAATAGCCTTCTGTCCAAACGTGCTCATAGCTCCACCTGGTGGTCGTCCAATCGCTGCGTTTCTTGTGGCAGTCGAGGGTAACAGGGGTGAGATTTGAGAGAACAAAGGCCGGAATTTGGCGATTCCGGCCTTCGTCATGGGCGGCAGACAGAGTCTGCCGGCGTCAACGGGTTGCGGTCGTGGCGAGCGACGCAGTGGTGCTCGGCTGAGCCGGAGCATCAAACACGACCCGAGCCGTACGGCCATCCGGCAGCACAACGGTACCGTCGCGTGCGGCGTCGCCGGCCTGGGCGCCCGAAGCATTGAAGACAACAACCGCATTGGCAGAGCCTGCGATAGTGGTCCCCGGTGCTTCAGCCCGGCGGGGCTTGGCCTTGCCTTCGAGGAAGGCGGGCAGCCAAGTCGAGCGGTTGAGCACCTGCGTGTGAACCATCACGGACCCGAGAGCGACAGCGCTCAGGAACAACGGAACACCGACAGTCGGCTTAACGACGAGCCAAATTTTTGCATTGTTCATCGCGTGTTACTCCTCAGCCGAGCCAGGGCGAGTAGATGTAAGCGAGAATATGCGCGAGGACCGCGATAAACCCGAAAACTCTCGTCCCATCAATAATATGCCTGTGCAGCTCTTCGGCTTCACCGATAGTCAAGCCCGAGGGCCAGACTTTATCCGGATCATAGTTCATCGTTCGCCTCCTTGAGACGCCTACCATCAGAACCGTGCGTCACCCGCACGTGGTTTACGAACAGGTCCAGTTCAGGTCAGACATGGCCGGAAGCTGTAGCTGTCGCATCCAAAGACTGTCACATGAAATTGTCAGTTTCAAGTGTAAATCACACATTACAAATGGGGATTGCCTTTGCGTCTGGGTGCGTGGCCGAGGGGCAATCGAATGTCGCGGTCGCCGATCACTGTCACGGCGTGATGCCAAGAAATTGCGAGATATCAGCGGCTTAGCAGGAAAATCGATTAGAACGTTGCGAATAAAGCGCTTTTCCTACGTATCGAAGCCGCAGGTGGATCATGACAGTGATATGTGGATGAATCCGGGGGCGTCACAAAAAGTCCAAGGTGGCGATCTGAAAGGGGCGGGCGCGCGACCAATTTCAGAATCGGAGTGTGCGCCGGTCGCCCGACTTCGGCAGACATTGCGATTATCGATCACGTCAGTGTCTAAAAAGATGGACAAATCAGGTCGTCATATTAAACTAACGATAGCCATTGTTTGGGTGCCTCGTGGCCCATTGCGATCTAACTGACGCAATCGCCCGTACACGACGGTGGCACCACGCCTGGAACCCGTTCTGGAGGGATCATGACGACCATCATCACCCGACTTTATCCAACCCGTGAGCGGGCAGAGACCGCGGTCGCGGCTTTGAAGGCCAAACGCTTTGTCGCGAGCAGTGCCGATCTTTTCACCGGCGGTGCGGGCCAAGACGATGCGGCCCTTCATGCCGGCATCACCAAAGCCGGTGTTTCGGCGGCCTCCGCGCAAACCCTGGTCGCGAAGTTGAAAGAGGGTGGAACTGCGGTGATTGCGGTGGCGCCCTTCGGCAATGCCATCATCGCGATGGACACGCTCGACAGTTACGATCCGATCGACAGCGGATTGAAGCGCAGCGAGGTCTTCGTTCCTTCGCAAGATCCGCCGATGGTTCATAACCGCTATCTGCCGATTCTCCTCGATAGCGACACGATGATCATGTCGGGACACAGCTTCCCGACGCTCACCAAGACATCAACGCCGTTCCAGTCCTTGTTCGGGATCCCGTCGCTCAGCAAAGGTGGCGGTCGTGCCGGCCTGATGACCGGACGGTTGTTCTCAGGCTCTATCGGGTTGCCCATGTTGACGGCCAACCAATCGCCGCGGGCCAAACTGATGGGTTCCAAGACCTTTTCCGCAAGCGTAGGCGTGCCAACCCTCACCCACAGCGATGCTGAGCGGAAGTAGTCAGTCGTCGATTCGGCTCGCCGCCGAGTGGCAGAGTTTGTGATGACCCGGTGTATGGGGAGCTTTTCGGCTCCCACGCCGGGTCATTGCGTTCAGCTCAACCTGATTTTACTCGCGAGAGACATGGCCGGGTCGTTCTCGCTTGAAAATGGATTTTCTTTTTGAGTTCAAGCGGTACGGGCGCTGAGTGCTGATCGGGTTGAGCCGCGAGCAACCCATACTTTCGCCTTCGTCCTCAAATCCGGTTCTCGAATCGGCTCATTCCAGCTTTTCTGTCTGTGGTTGCGCGCAACGGTCGCGGCCGAAACGATGGAAAGGCGGAGTGAGATGATGCCCTCAGCCCGCAAAAGCTGCTTCGATGCGCGCTTGCGACGTCCGCCGGGTCCTCGCTCGGACAAAGGGCGTACAGACCTCGCCATACTGTGTCGCCCTCTCGCAAAAAGAGCTCGCGCCGTAGCCCTGGGCCTCACCTTGGCGGGCGCCTACATGACACCGGCCGCAGCGGATCTGTTCGAAAGCCAGGACGGCAGCACCGAAGATCAAGTCAATCCAACCCGGCCGCCGAATTTCGTTGTCGTGCCCAACCTTAAACTCTCGGCGCGCACGGCCTTGCCGAACGGCTTCTCGTTCGAGGCCTTCACGCGCACGGCGATCGGCTTGGCGGGCTCGCCCTTCGTCACTCAGGTCTCGGGGTCATCTGGTGGATTCGGCCTGTCGAAATCATTTGGCGACTGGAACTGGTCCACAGGGTTCGAAATCGGCGTCGGCTATTCGCGTTTCTACGATGTCTACTCGAATATGTCCTATGAATGGACCACCGGTCTTGGTCGCACCTTCGCCTTCGAGGGTACGCCCTGGTCGATCGGGCCGAAGGTGACCGTCGGCTATCGGTGGTCGTCGGATCGAGCCAAGGAACGGGTGCGTGTCGAACTGGCGATGCCGGTTTTCTATAAGATCAACGAGCGGCTCGATGCGGTGTTCATCCCGCGCTTTGACCACCGAATTTACTCGAATCCTGAGGCGCTTGGGCGGCGAGATTGGGTTGGCAATCTCGCGGTCGGGCTCCGTTATCAAGTGGCGAGCGGCGCCTTGCTCTCTGGCTTCCTAGCCTTTGAGAATCGCGCCTCGACACGGCCCGAAATCCGCTATTCCCGCTGGATCATCGCGCCTCAACTCAGCCTTCGCATGGATTTCTGACGAGAAAATGCCGTTGGGTCACTCACCAAAAGTCCATCATCCCGTGGCGTTTCGCATGCTTGCGCCACAGCGACGGGCGGGCTAAGCCTCGCACACGAAAAAGACAGACAAGACGGCGAGCAATCGACTCGCACGGGGATACAGGGTCATGGACGGTTTGCTCGCGGATTACCTCCCGCTGGTGGTGTTCATTGGCGTGTCGGCTGGCATCGGCATTGCCCTGCTGGTCGCACCATTTTTGATCGCCTACAGAAACCCGGATGCCGAGAAGCTGTCGGCCTATGAATGCGGGTTCAATGCGTTCGACGACGCTCGCATGAAGTTCGACGTCAGGTTCTACCTCGTCGCTATCCTCTTCATCATTTTCGATCTCGAAGTCGCCTTCCTGTTCCCCTGGGCCGTGTCCTTCCGGGAAATCGGGTTCTTCGGCTTCGCGTCAATGATGGTGTTTCTCGGCGTTCTGACCATCGGCTTCATTTACGAGTGGAAGAAGGGCGCCCTCGAGTGGGATTAAGGTTTCAGCCATGACCACTGCACTTGATCGCGGCTCACCGCTGGTTGCCCCAGCCCCCCGGGGGCTTTTGGGGCCTGACGGCAAGCCTGTTGGTTCATCAGACCCGTTTTTCACGGGGCTCAACGATGAACTCGCCGATAAGGGCTTTATCGTCACCGCCACCGACGATCTGATCAATTGGGCGCGCACCGGCTCGCTCATGTGGATGACCTTTGGTCTGGCCTGCTGTGCGGTCGAAATGATGCAGCTGTCCATGCCGCGCTATGACGTGGAGCGCTTTGGATTTGCGCCGCGCGCCTCACCGCGCCAGTCCGACGTGATGATCGTCGCGGGCACGCTGACCAACAAAATGGCCCCCGCACTCCGCAAGGTCTACGATCAGATGCCGGAGCCGCGTTACGTCATTTCCATGGGCTCCTGCGCCAATGGCGGCGGCTACTATCATTTCTCCTATGCGGTGGTGCGTGGCTGCGACCGGATCGTCCCCGTAGACATCTATGTGCCGGGCTGCCCGCCGACGGCGGAGGCGCTGCTCTACGGCGTGCTGCTGCTTCAGAAGAAAATTCGCCGCACCGGCACGATCGAGCGCTAAGGGTTCTGAGTGATGGACGACGGATTGAGCGAACTCGGCGACTATCTCCTGGAAGCGCATCCGGGCGTGATCACGTCGGCCAAAATGGCCTTCGGTGAGTTGAACATCGAGGCCGAGGCGGGCGCAATTCTCACCGTACTTAAGGCCCTGCGTGACGATCCGCGCTGCTCGTTCGTCTGCTTCATCGACATTTGCGGTGTCGATTATCCCGGCCGTGCCAAGCGCTTCGACGTGGTCTATCACCTGTTGTCGCCCAAGCGGAACGCGCGCATTCGGTTGAAGATTCAGACCGATGAGATGACGCCCGTCGCGTCTGCAACGGGCATTTTCCCGGGCGCGCTATGGTTCGAGCGCGAGGCCTATGACCTCTACGGCATCCTGTTCACGGGCCATCCGGACCTGCGCCGGCTCCTCACCGATTATGGGTTCGACGGTCATCCGCTGCGCAAGGATTTTCCGACCACCGGGTTCGTTGAGGTTCGCTACGACGATGCGCTGAAGCGCGTGGTCTATGAGCCGGTTCGTCTCGCGCAGGAATTCCGTCAATTCGATTTCATGAGCCCGTGGGAAGGCACTGATTACGTCCTCCCGGGTGACGAAAAAGCCAAGGCGAGCTGACACCACATGGCTGAAGCCGAGATCCGCAACTTCACCTTCAACTGGGGCCCGCAGCACCCGGCGGCCCACGGCGTGCTGCGTCTCGTGATGGAGCTCGATGGCGAGGTTGTCGAGCGCTGCGATCCCCATATCGGTCTCTTGCATCGCGGCACCGAGAAGCTGATCGAGACCAAGACCTATCTCCAGGCGATCCCCTATTTCGACCGGCTCGACTATGTCGCCCCGATGAACCAGGAGCATGCCTTTTGCCTTGCGGCAGAACGGCTTCTGGGCATCGACGTGCCGAAGCGCGCTCAGCTCATCCGGGTGCTCTATTGCGAGATCGGCCGCATTCTCTCCCATCTTCTGAACGTGACGACTCAGGCGATGGATGTCGGCGCGCTTACCCCGCCGCTTTGGGGGTTTGAAGAGCGCGAGAAGCTGATGATCTTCTACGAGCGTGCGTCGGGCAGCCGCATGCACGCCGCTTACTTCCGGGTTGGTGGTGTCCACCAAGACCTGCCCGCTGGCCTCATCGACGATATCGAAGCCTGGTGCGATCCCTTCCTCAAGGTCGTGGCCGATCTTGATGCGCTGCTCACCCCCAACCGCATCTTTAAACAGCGCAATGTCGATATCGGCATTGTCTCGCTGGAAGAATGCTGGGCCTGGGGCTTCTCCGGCGTGATGGTGCGCGGCTCCGGCGCGCCCTGGGATCTGCGCAAGTCGCAGCCCTATGAATGCTATGCGGACTTGGATTTCGACATTCCCATCGGCAAGAACGGCGATTGCTATGATCGCTATCTCATCCGCATGGAGGAGATGCGCCAATCCGTCCGGATCATGCGCCAGTGTATCGCGATGTTGCGCGAGACGCCGGGACCGGTGTCGTTCAAAGATAACAAAGTGGTCCCGCCTAAGCGCGGCGAGATGAAGCGCTCGATGGAAGCGCTCATCCACCACTTCAAGCTCTACACCGAAGGGTTCCACGTGCCCGCAGGTGAGGTTTACGCCGCCGTCGAAGCGCCCAAGGGCGAGTTCGGCGTTTATGTGGTCGCCGACGGCACCAACAAGCCCTATCGCTGCAAGATTCGCGCGCCCGGTTTCGCGCATTTGCAGGCGATGGATCATCTCTGCAAGGGGCACATGCTGGCGGACGTTTCCGCCATCTTGGGCTCCATCGACATCGTGTTCGGGGAGGTGGACCGGTGATCAAGGCTTTGGCTTTGGCTCTGGTGCTGATCGCATCGCCTGCGATCGCTCAGGACCGCCAGCCGCCGATCATCGATCCAAGACCCACCCCGCCGCAAACGGCTCCGGCGACCCCGGTCTCCACGATGGAAGACCTGGTTCGACAGGGCTACGAGGTGAAGGCGATGGAACAATATGGCGGTCAGGCCGGACAGTTCCTCGTCATCCTGCAGCGCTCGGGCGAGGTTCGCACCTGCCTCCTGCGCATTGAACGTCAACCGGCGGCGGGACCGTCCCGCCGCACCGTCTGCTTCTGAGTGAGCAGGGATTGAGAAAAGAGAAGCGCTGATGTCGAACCGCCGCCTTGGCCCCGACGCCGTCCAGCCTGCAAGCTTCGCCTTCACGCCGGCGAACCTTGCCTGGGCGAACGAGACCATTGCGAAATATCCGCCCGAGCGTCGCGCTTCTGCGGTCATTCCGCTGTTGTGGCGGGCTCAGGAGCAGCATGCCAATTGGCTGCCCAAGGCCGCCATTGAACATATCGCGACCATGCTCGGCATGCCGGTGATCCGCGTTTTCGAAGTCGCGACCTTCTACACCATGTTCCAATTGGCGCCTGTCGGCACCAAGGCCCACGTTCAGGTCTGCGGCACAACGCCTTGCATGCTACGCGGCGCTGAAGACCTCATCAAAATCTGCAAGTCGCGGATCCATCACGACCAATTCCATCTCTCCGCCGACGGCGCTTTCTCCTGGGAAGAGGTGGAATGCGCCGGCGCTTGCGTAAACGCGCCGATGGTTCAGATCTTTTCAGACACCTATGAGGATCTGACCCCGGAGACCTTCGAGAAGGTGCTAGACGCCTTCGCGCGTGGCGAAACGCCGCCGCCTGGACCCCAAAGCGGGCGCACCGGTGCGGAACCCATGGGCGGGCTGACGACGCTGACGGACCTTCCTTTCATGGCTGGGATCGCGGTTGCCGAGAAGCCCAAGGCCAAGGTGAAAGCGGAAGCCAAGCCGGAGGCCGAAACTGCTTCGGTGTCCAATGCAGCTGCGGCCGCGCTGGCAGCCAGCGAAGAAGCCGATATCAAGGCGAAGCTTGCAACCTTGCCTGCCGATGCAACGCCTGAACAGAAAGCGGACGCGGTGGGGACGAAGCCGTCAGGGCTTGCTAAACCCCGCTCGGCGAAGGGCGATAAGCTCCAGCGCATTAAGGGCATCGGGCCCGTGAACGAGGGCAAGTTACAGGCTCTCGGCATCTTCCACTTCGACCAGATCGCCGCCTGGACCCGCGAAGAAATCCGTTGGGTCGGCACCTATTTGTCGTTCCCCGGTCGCATTGATCGCGAGGAATGGACCATTCAAGCCAAGACGCTCGCGGCCGGCGGGCCGTCGGCAAAGGAGTAAGCAGGGATGCTCGCCGATAAGGACCGCATCTTCACGAACATCTACGGGCTCCATGACAAGAGCCTGAAGGGTGCTATGGCGCGCGGCCACTGGGATGGCACGAAGGGTATCATCGACAAGGGCCGTGATTGGATCATCAATGAGATGAAGGCCTCGGGCCTTCGCGGCCGTGGCGGCGCGGGCTTCCCCACGGGCTTGAAGTGGTCGTTCATGCCGAAGACCTCCGACGGGCGTCCGCACTATCTTGTTGTGAATGCGGATGAATCGGAGCCGGGCACCTGCAAGGACCGCGAGATCATGCGCAATGATCCGCATCTCCTTGTCGAAGGGTGCATGATCGCGTCTTTCGCCATGGGCGCCCATGCCGCCTATATCTACATTCGCGGCGAATATATCGCCGAGCGCGACGCCTTGCAGAGGGCGGTGGATGAGGCCTATGCGGCGCGCCTCATCGGCAAGGACAATATCAACGGCTGGCCCTTCGATCTCTATGTGCATCACGGCGCAGGCGCCTATATC
>JBAWYY010000075.1:0-9704 GCA_037143285.1 Alphaproteobacteria bacterium
AGCGACGCGCCATCGGTTATGGTAAGACAATCTTAGCTGTGAACCGAACATGACCCCTTTTGGCCCCGGCGGCGGTCGACTGAGCGCGATCAAGCGCTTTTTTCTCGACCTTGATGCGCGTTTAAACGACGGCGCCTACCGGCTTGCCGGGGTGGTATCGCGCGCCACCGAGAAGATCGCCGACATTTCCGACAGCGTGCAGGTCTATGGCTGGAAGCGTTGGGGCGTTGAGGCGGCATCAGAAGCCGCAACCCTCGGCACCGGCGGGCTTGTGGTCATGCTCGCGCTGGCAATCCCGGCGTTTAAGGAGACGAGCGAGGACTGGCTGAAGAAGAGCGAGCTCTCGGTGGTCTTCCAAGATCGCTACGGCAATGAGGTCGGCCGACGCGGTATTCGCCACGACGATTCCGTGCCCTTGGAAGAGTTTCCCGACCATCTGGTCAAAGCCGTTCTCGCGACCGAGGACCGACGGTTCTTCGAGCATTACGGCATCGATGTCATCGGCACCTTCCGTGCGGTGGCGGCGAATGCGCGCGCCCGCGGCGTCGTCCAGGGTGGCTCGACCATTACGCAGCAGCTCGCCAAGAACCTGTTTCTGTCGAACGAGCGCACCATTGAGCGTAAGATCAAGGAAGCGTTCCTGGCGCTCTGGCTTGAAGCGCGCGTCACGAAAAAAGACATCCTCAAGATCTATCTCGACCGCGCCTATATGGGCGGTGGCGCCTTTGGCGCAGAAGCCGCAGCCGAATACTACTTTGGCAAGTCGGTGCGCGACGTGTCGCTTGCGGAAGCTGCCATGCTCGCGGGCCTGTTCAAGGCGCCGACACGCTTTGCGCCCCATGCCAATTTGCCGGCCGCTCGCGCTCGCGCCAATACGGTTCTCGACAACCTCGTCGAAGCAGGCTTCATGACCGAAGGCCAAGTGTTTGGCGCAAGGCGAAATCCTGCCTCACCGGTCGACCGTAAAGACGATGTGGTCCCTAATTATTATCTCGACTATGCCTTTGATGACATTAAGAAACTTGTTGCTGCCAATCCGCAGATCACCGAGCGCGTCTTGGTGGTTCGCACTGGCCTCGACCTCACGCTTCAGCGGCAGACCGAGCTCTCGGTCGAGCAGATCCTACGAGAATACGGCGACCAATATAATGCGAGCCAGGCGTCCGTCGTTGTCATGGATGTCGAAGGGACGATGCGGGCGCTGGTGGGTGGCCGCGACTATGGCAGTTCTCAGTTCAATCGCGCGACCGACGCGCTGCGCCAGCCGGGCTCGTCGTTTAAGCCCTTGGTCTATGGCGCAGCCTTCCGCGCAGGCCTGATCAACTCGCGCTCGACCGTGGTCGATCGTCCCATTTGCTTGGGCAATTGGTGTCCGCAAAACTATGGCCGCTCGTTCTCGGGCGCCCAAACCGCCCATATGGCCATGGTGAAGTCGATCAACACGATCCCGGTGATCTTGACCCAGCAAATGGGCCGCGGTGACAGCCGTATCGGGCGCGAGAAGATCATCGAGCTTGCGCGCGAGATGGGCGTGCAGCGGCCGATCACCAATACGGCGCCGATGCCGATTGGGGCTGCCGAGCTAACGCTTGTCGACCTCACCAATATCTACGCAACCTATGCGGCCGGCGGGCGCAAGGTCACGCCGCACTCGGCCATCGAGATCAAGAACACCGCAGGCGAAGTGCTGTGGCGCGCTGACCGCGACATGGGTCCCCCGCGTCAGGTCGTCACCCCTGAAGTGGCCGCCGATATGAACTCCATGTTGGTCGGCGTCGTCGAGCAGGGCACAGGCCGCCGCGCCGCCGTGGATGGCCATCAGGTGGGCGGCAAGACGGGCACCACAAATTCCTATCGCGATGCGCTCTTCGTCGGCTATTCTGGGCACTTCGTCACCGGTGTTTGGTATGGCAATGATGACTACGCCGAGACGAACCGTATGACCGGTGGCTCGCTGCCGGCCATGACGTTCAAGCTCGTGATGACCGCCGCCCATCAGGGATTGGAGCGCAAGCCCGTGTTCGGTCAGCCGGATACGACCCCGCGCCCGCCGCAGGGTGCTCTTGCCAATGCACCGCTGCCCGGTGGCGTGCCGGAGCGGCCGCAGGTCTTGTCGCGTCGCTCGCTTGACGTGCTCGGCCGGATCGACCGGCTGATGCGCGAGGCCGAAGCTCAGGTGCCCGTGCCAACCGCACGTCCGCAGGGACCCTTGACATCGCTCGGCGTCGCTGCACCCGTACTGCGCTAGGACGCAGACTCGATAAGATTGAGCGTCCTAGGCTTTTCGGAGAATTCCGTTTGCGCACCGTGTCGGGCATTTTCCTAGCGCTGGGTTTGGCGAGTGTCATCGGCCTTGGCCTGACCGCTGCGTCCATCGGGCGGGGAACCGGTGCGGGCACCACCAAGCTTGGTGCGTGGCAGGCAGCGCCAAAGTCGGGCACGCTCGATGCCGACCCCTATTCGCGCGCGGTAAATGCGCGGCTTGGCGCGCTGCCCCTGGCGCTTGCCGATGGCATTAGCCTGATCGCCGATACCGATGACGACGGCGTCACCCTTGATGGGCGCTGCACGGTGAGGGTCACAGGCGCAATGCCTGCGGCTCGATATTGGACCATAGCGCTCGTCGATACCTCCTATCATTCGGTTCTCTCCACCGCCGGTCGCCAAGTTTTCACAAGCTACGAGGTCGTCCGCCAGGGCAGTCCCGCGATTGATGTCGTGGTTGCCGCCGGCGCACGCCCGGGCAATTGGCTGCCGACCGGCGGCATCGAGCGCTACCATCTGGTGCTGCGCCTCTATGATACGCCGAGCGCGACCACCCTGCAGGCGGGCCAAGACCTTCCAACGGTCAGGCGGGTCTCATGTCCTTAAGGGTGAGCGGCGGCCTGCGCCGGGACCGCTGGTATGATTGGCTGGTCGACGCTGGCCCCTGGGTTATTGCCGGCCTCTTGCTCGGGCTTGGCGTGCACATTGTCTCGGTTCTGGCGCTCCCCCGCCTCGCGCCCGATGACGCTCGGGCGCGGCTTGCGGCGATTACCGAGGCGAACAGCATGGCGGTCTTGGATCCGGCCAATGGGGCGCCGTTGCCGCTTTCCGATCCAGCCTTTGAGACGGCAATATGCCGATTTGATCTGCGCGCTGGGGTTTTGAGGGTGCGCGCGCCCGTCACCGCTCACTACACCGCCGTCTCGTTCTACACGATCACCGGCCTTGCCTTCACCGCCATCAATGATCGTGCTGCGACCCGGCGCGTGTTGGAATTGCATGTGATGACCGCCGCCCAACGGCGGGATGTGCCGGAGAATGACGACGAAACCCGTGCCGATGCCCTGCTCATCGTCTCGCCCAGCATGGAGGGCTTCGTGGTGATCAGGGCCCTCGCGGTTCAGCCCGGACTTGCGGCTATGGTGCGCGATCAATTGGTGCAGCAGGCCAATTGCGGCATTGTCCCCATCGACCAAGTGCGGCCGGGCTAAATTAAAATCTAGGCCGGCTATTTCTGCTGGACGATGGCATCGCCACCCGCGCCGCCCGTGGACGCGCCCGGAAAGAACGGCCGTGAAATCGGCTCAACCGTAATTTCAGCACGAGGCCTGGATGCTTCGGCTGCGTCGAGGGCGCGAAGCGCGGCTTCAAGACCCGCAAGCTCTCGTTCGGCGATCACCGCTTCCGGCTCCGGGGTCGCGACCACCAATTGGTTGAGGGCACAGCGATAGGCGATGACCCGATTGGCAAGGCCTTGGCGAACCCAGCCCACAATCATGGCGTTTTCAGCGACGCGGGCTCTGGCGTCGGCGACCTCTTGGGGGGTGACTGTCGTAATATAGGTGAGCGCGCCGAGCCGAACGCGGTCGCCTTCCGCGACTTCCGCCGCTTTAGCGAAGAAGGGCGAGATGCGCAGCCGATCGGCCGCAATGTCGTCGGCGATCCGCCGAAACCGCGACTTGGCCGAGGCGTGGTGTTCATTGACGAGGGTTGAGCAATAGCCCTCAGGGTTCGGCGCAAAGGAGCGCGGTGCGATGCGGGTGCGGCGCATCTCAGCCAGGAAAGCGTTGAAGTGGTCACGCGGATGAATGTGCATGACAAAGGCATAAGCGAGTGTTCGCAGCGCCTTTTCAGCATCGGTCAGATCGAAGGATGAGACCGGCTCTTCGCGGCCGCGCGCGACAACGCTGCCGACGAAGGGCAAAGCGGTGTCATTGATCACGCTGGGAGCGGGACGCCCGAAATCGCCCTGAGGGGCGCAAGCCCCGAGCGCAAGGCTAAGCATTGCTGCGCCCATCGCGCAGAATGTGACTGGCTGTCTCACGGTCTTAACGCCGCTCAGGCGGACTTGCGACGACGTTTGCCGGGGCCACCACGACGGGGAGCTACGGCTTCGTCCGGCGGTGCACCACGGTCATCCTGTCGTTCAATGCGAACGACGGGCAAAATCATGATGGTGGCCTCACGGTCCTGAGCGGCACCGTCAGGCGGTAAAGCCCGGCGGCGTTCGAGCGGGAATCGGAGCACTTCACCCATGCGTCCCTCCATGCCCTGGTTTCAAATCCCACCCGTCCTGCCTGCGGAATGCAAACCTCGACGAGCATGATCAACACCTCACTCCTGGCGCAACATAGTTAACGGGTTGCTAACGATGGCTGGCTAGGCTGCGCGCTATGGCCTCGTTCAACCGCCTTCGGCTTGGCCGTTGCCATTTCACCACAGCTTTTCCTTTAGTCGCTGCGTCAAAAGAACCCCATGCCACGCCATTCGCAGATCCAGAGACTTTCGGAACTTGCCCGGACCAATGGCGTTGACGTGCGCAACACGCTGCTGCGCGTGATCGTGGATCTTTTCGTCGGCGATGCGCGCCACAGTGCCGCAGAAATCACCCGCTTCGGCGAATTGGTGCTTCGGCTCGTCGAAACTGCCGATGAAGATGACCGGGCCCGCGTCGCAGAGAAACTCGCCATACACCCCGATACGCCTGCCATTGTCGCCCGACGCTTCGCACTTGATACAGGGCCTGTTTCTGCACCTATTCTCAAGCATTCTCAGTCGCTTACGGAAGCCGACTTATTGCTTGCGGTCCTCTCAGGCGACGCTGCAAAATGTGTCGCGGTCGCAAGCCGTCGGGATCTTGGACTTGCGGTGCGGCGCATTCTTGAGACCAATCCGGACCCGGCTGTTGAAGCAGCCCTTACCGGGCTCACACCGCTCGTCATCAGCACCGAAGCACCGCAGATCCAAACTCGCGTGGCACCAGATCATTTGCGAATGACCGCTTTGGGCTTCTTGGACGGCGGACCGACCGAGCGGCGCGCTATTCTTGCCGAACTTGCAAATGCGGCGGTTGATGATGTGGATGCCGTTCTCAATACGCGGGCGCCGGACGCCGCCCGTCAGGTGGAATTGGCAGCGCTCGGGCGTAGACCCGGTGCCCTTGCCGCCGCAATTGCCAAGGCGCTCACCCTATCGACGACCGTTGCGACCCGAATCGCAGATGATTCGAGCGGTGAGGCCTTGGTTGTCTGCGCAAGGGCGCTCGACCTCGGCCAAGCCGCAACGACCCGCCTCCTCCTCTTTGCCAATCCGGACATCGGCACCTCCGTCGAGCGCGTCCACGGCATGACGGCGTTCTACGACGCGATCCCGCTCGCAGCGGCGCTCGCCATTGTTTCAGGCTGGCGCTTGGCAAGCCCTGTTGCGGCACCGCGCCATGCGCCGGTTCTCTCGCCCGACAATTCAGACCGGGTCGGCGCACGGCAAGCAGCAAGCCCAGATCCGCGTCGTGCCCCCGCACGGCCGGCAGACACGAGCCAACCCGTCAGACGCAAGCTTGATCCTCAGTCCTGAACGGGTTCGAGGAAGCTGCGGCCATCGCGATCCTCGACCTCAACGATCCACACGTCCGGATCGAAGCGGATCTCTCGGGTGAGCTTTTCCTCGACCCGATATTCTTCGACAAAGCCTTCCGGAAAGGCTGACGCAAATTTGCGATCGAGGGATTCCCCTTCGCCGAATTCCGACTGAGGGGCAGGCAGATAAAGGGCGGAAAGGCGATCGCCCCTCGCAATAACAATGGCGATCGCGCCGGCTTCGGCTGCACCACGCTTGCGCAAGACCGGAAACCCGCCCTGCAGTCGTACCCGCCGCAAATAGGCGGAGACCCAAAACTCAGAGGTGACCCGCGCCATGGCGCGGTCAGTCGACCGGCATGCCGGTGACGGCTGCAAGCTCGCGCATCAGGCGGTCATTGACCTGACCGGTGATGGGCAGTTTGCGATCCCTCTCGAAACGCTGGATTGCCTCGCGCGTATCGATACCGAAGCGGCCGT
Source organism: Alphaproteobacteria bacterium (assembly GCA_037143285.1). Taxonomy (GTDB): domain Bacteria; phylum Pseudomonadota; class Alphaproteobacteria; order Rhizobiales; family Phreatobacteraceae; genus Phreatobacter. The sequence continues at coordinate 6,321 of JBAWYY010000075.1, forward strand.
CCACTTGGATCGGGCCATAACCCGCCTGGCTCAAGGCGCGTTCGGCGGCGAGAACACGGCGCTGTTCAGGGCCGGAGGTGGCAGCCGTTACAGTAGGCGCACGCGTGGTCGCATCGGTCTGAATCAGCTGAGCGATGGTCTGGGGCGTTTCGGCGCGGGTCGGCTGCACGGAAAGCGCAGGCGCGGTGGAAGCAGGGACCGCCGCTTGGGTCTGCGGGCGCGGCTGCGGTTGAGGCTGCGATGTGGCGGCACTCGCAGGATTTCGCTGAGGCGTCGTGCGTCGCATGGCGGCAAGGACTTGTTCGGTCGGCTCGCCCGTCTGGCGCAAGCCCGCCTGGGTCTCGAAGTCGCGGATCGCGGCGTCAGTGCGCGGGCCATAGCGGCCGTCCAGGGCCCCATCATAAAGACCGCGACGGCTCAGCTCTTTTTGAATATCCGCAACGATTTCAGCTCGCGGGCGCGCCTGAGCGGTTGCTGGCGCCGCCGCCTGAGTAGCGGAGGTCTGCGTCTGCGAATGATGCGGCGTGATCGAGGCGGTGGTCTGGATATCGGCGGGCTTCGGCGCAGGCACAGGGGCAGCCGTCGGCGCCTCGATCCGAGCGGTCGAAAACATCGGGGCCGGATGCGGACCGGTCTGACGGCCAAGCGCATTCACTGCGATCACAACCGCAATCACGCCGGCAAAGCCGAGCGCTACGCGGTCGGCCGGGCGCTCACCCGCGATCCGACGCCAGATCGATGGTGCCGCATCCTCGTCCTCATAACGGCGCACAGGGGCGCGGCCGCGCGGACGGTCATCGTAATCATCAAACATTGCACTAGGCACGCTTGCGACCCTCCCATGATTGAATTTGTGGCGCCTCGGCGCGAGGCCGGGCAGTGAGCTTTTCGACGACAGCGGTCGCAGCTTCGCAGTCGAGCGGCAGACGCACCGTTACGCGGGTGCCGCGGCCAACGGTGGACGCGAAGTCGACGCGCCCGCCATGCAACTCGGCAAGGCCTTTGACGATCGAAAGACCAAGGCCAGTACCCTCATAGGGTCGGTCATAGGTCGCGCGTGCCTGGAAGAAGGGCGTGCCGAGACGCGCAAGGTCGCCGCTGGCAATGCCGATGCCGGTGTCGGCGACGCTGAGCGCAAGGCTCGAGCCCTCGCGACGAACGGCAATGGCGACCGAGCCACCGGATTTCGTGAACTTCACCGCATTGGCGATGAGGTTCAACAGGATCTGCCGGCACGCGCGCTTGTCCGCGATGATTTCAGGAAGATCGGCCGCAATGTCGGTGCTCAAGGCAACCCCACCCTCATGGGCTTTGAGCTGCATGATCTGGGCGCAACTCGTCAACAGCGGCGCAAGCGCAAAGGGCTCGGGCGTGATTTCGAAATTGCCGCTCTCGATCTTGGACATATCGAGGATCGAATTGACAAGATTGAGCAAATGCTCGCCGGAATCCCGGATGAGCCCCGCATATTCCTGCCGACGCGCCTGATCGAGCCGCATCATCTCTTCCTGCATCAGCATCTCGGAGAAGCCGATGATTGCGTTGAGCGGTGTGCGCAACTCGTGGCTGACATTGGCCAAGAAGCGACCCTTGGCCTCATTGGCGCGATCCGCTTCGGCACGGGCTGCTTCCACCACGCTGTCGTGGATCTTGCGCTCGGAGACGTCGCGCAGCACCGAGACGACTTGTGTGTCTTCGCCTGTCGATCCGCTGAGCGGACGGCAGCGCATCTCGACCCACACAAAGGTTGAGGCTCCCGTCTCATCGGGCTCGCCGCGGCGCAGGCGGAATTCGACGGAGGTTTCTTCGCCGCGCACGCTCGCCGTTGAAAGAGCCGTCAAATAGGCGGGACGGTCGGCCACATGGACGCGGTCGAACAGGCCTGAGCCATGGAGCATGAAGGGCGGAACGCCCGCCACGCGCTCGGCTGCGGGCGAGGAGAAGGTCACGGCGCCATTGCGGGCATGGCGCGTGATGAGGTCGGTCATGTGCTCGGCGAGCATGCGATAGCGGCGCTCGCCGATGGATTTCACCTCGTCATCGGTACGCCCCACATGGGCTGCCGAAAGCGCCAGCGAAATGGCGTAGATGACGGCTGAGCCAACCGCGATCGCTGCGCCGATTTCAACGCCGAGCGCCGAAAAGCGCGGTTCGGGCAGGAGGCCGAAGAGGCCGGCAGCGCCGAGCAAGGTCACGGCTGCACCCAACATCCCGGCGGACGCGGCCACCACCCGGCGCGAATTGGAAAGTACCGCCTCGGCGGGCACGAGCGCGAACCAGATCACCATGAAGGAGGTGAGACCGCCGGTGAGACCGGCCACCAAGGTCACCACCGCGGTCAGCGCGACTGCCGATAGAAGGTGGGCTACTTCATAGCGTCCGGTGCGGGAAAGATAGAAAGAGATCGCGATGGGCAGGATCAACCACGCGAAGGTGATGGCCTCGATCGGACCCGGCACACCCTTCCAGGCAAGATAGGGCGGCAGCGCGCAGAGTGCCGCAAGGCCGGGGAACAGACGGGTTGCGATGAAGGTGCGATGACGCGCGAAAGCAACGGGATCCTCGGTCGCGGTCGGATGAACCAGACCCTCAACATAGGATTTGACCGAGTCGAGCACAGGACCTTGACGCAAAACACCCACCGAATGCGGCTCCGCCGTTCTTTCGCGGCTCGCACCCTCGCATTGCGGCGTGAAAGAAAAGCTAAGTGAGGCGCCCCAAACCCCGCTCCAGAGATCAAACGCCCGAATTCAAAAGGTGTGGTGAAGAAACCCTTTCGCGCCCTGGGTCGTATCGGCAGGGGCAGAAGATGATTTTACCGTTTAGCGACGATTGGCCCGTGATTTAGCGAATGAGGCCGTAATTTTAGGGCTTCGCGTCAACCTTAATGAAATTGACGCGGCATTTCGCGGTTCTTCACCCTCTTTTCCAACCCCTTGTTCACGAGCTCACCCGCAGTGTCTCCCCGTCGATCGGAGCACTCCACGTCAAAAAGGGGGCCCGCCGACAGGGACGTCTTGAACAGTTGGAAGCGTGGACGCACACAATGGGCTTTCTCTTCAAAGCAGTCTTTTGGCTGGGTTTGGTGTTCCTCATCCTGCCGGATCCCAATGGCGCGCCGGCCGAGCGCAATGGCGCATCAACGTCTCGTCCGCAGGCGAGCGCTTCCGCCGCGATTCCGAGTTTGAATGATGCGACCCAACAGGCCGTCAGCCTTTGTCGCAGCCATGCCGAGGCCTGTGCCTCTATTGCAAAGATGGGCGCAAGCGTTGTCGCCGAGGCTGCGACCAGCGCGATCAGGACATCCGCCATGGCCGGGAAGCCAGATGCGCGCGGCGAGGCCACAGACACCTTGACCCCAAGTGATCGCTTGGTTCCCTTCGG
>JBAWYY010000076.1:0-9635 GCA_037143285.1 Alphaproteobacteria bacterium
ACCCACCGCGCGGGCCGGCACCGTCTTTCCATCTTGAGCCCGGATCCACTCGCGCCAATGCGGCCACCACGCGCCCGGATGCTCGGTCGCAGATTTGACCCAGGTGTCAAACTCGCCCTTCGGTGGCCCACCGGTCCAATGCTGGTACTTCATCTTGTCCGGCGGATTGACGACGCCGGCAATATGGCCAGAGCCTGCCATGACATATTCGACCGGCCCGCCGAAGAAGGCAGAGCCCTTAAAGACCGAGAGCGCCGGCGCGATGTGGTCTTCCTTCGACGCGAGATTGTAGACGGGAACCTTGACCTTCGAGAGATCGAGCTTGACGCCGGCAACCTCCATCCGCCCCTGGCTGAGGTCGTTCTGCAGATAACAATGGCGCAGGTAGAAGGAATGGTTGGCGGCCGGCATGCGCGGGCTGTCGGCATTCCAGAAGAGCAGGTCGAAGGGCAGGGGTTTGCGCCCTTTCATGTAATTATTGACGATATAGGACCAGATGAGCTCATTCGGTCGGAGCATGTTGAAGGCATTGGCCATCGACTTACCATCGAGATAGCCCTTATTCGCCATGAGCTTTTCGACATAGGAGATTTGGGCTTCATCGGCGAAAATCTTGAGATCGCCGGCAAAGGTAAAATCGACCTGGGTCGTGAATAGGGTCGCGCTTTTCACCCCGCTCATGTTCTTGGCCGCCATATAAGCGAGCGTTACCGCCAAGAGCGTGCCGCCGACACAATAGCCGATGGCATGAACATCGCTCTCACCCGTAATCTCGCGGGCGACGCGGAAGGCGGCAAGTGGGCCCTCCAGCATATAATCGTCGAAGGACTTATGAGCGTGGCGCTGGTCCGGATTGACCCATGAGACGATGAAGACGGTAAGGCCTTGCGTGACGCACCACTTCACGAAGCTCTTTTCCGGAACGAGATCAAGGATATAGAACTTGTTGATCCAGGGCGGCACGATGACGAGCGGCACTTCGCCGACCGTTTCGGTCGTCGGCGAATATTGGATCAATTCGATCAAATCGTTTCGGAAGACGACCTTGCCCGGCGTCATCGCCAGGTTCTTGCCGAGTGCGAAGGGCGTATCGTCGGACTGGCGAATTTTCAGGTCGCCACCGCCGCGTTCGACGTCTTCAGCGAGCATTTCCATGCCGCGGACTAGATTTTCGCCCGATGACGAAATGGTTTCGCGCAAAAGCTCGGGATTCGTAGCGACGAAATTCGACGGCGAGAACGCGTTGGTGATCTGCTTGGTATAAAAACTCGCCTTCTGGCGGGTGTGTTCATCCACCTGAGCCTGATTGACCAGCGTTTGGGTCCAATCGGCGGTGGTGAGATAAAACTGCTTCAGAAAGTCAAAGAACGGATTCTCGCGCCATTGAGGGTCTTTGAACCGAGCATCGCGGGGGTCGGCTGGCGCAACCTCATCCATCTTGCCGCCTGTCATCGCCTTCATTGAGGCGTTCCAGAGCGCCATATAGCGAGACACGATGGCCGATTGCGCTTCCATCGTCCGTTCCGGGTCCTTCAGCCAATATTCCGCGACATGGCCGAGCGTCTTCACGATCTCCGTCATCGGCTCGACCGAATCGGCGGGGTGCTCGCCCGTTTCACGCGGTTTCAAATAGGCCGCGAGCACTTTGCCGCCGCCTTCGATGGCGCGCGCAAGGTTTGACGACAGACGTTCGACATCGAGCGTCTCGAAGGCAAAGGGGTCGGATTTCGCATCATTGGGCTTTGGCGAGGCTACAGCCGTTGCCGCCGCATTCGCTTTGATCGCGTGAATGTTTTGCGGCGGATTCTCCGGCACCCTCGGCGAGTTCTGAACAACAGCGGGAACCGGCATCACTGGCGGAAGGGATTGTTGAGGCGCAGGGCGCGCCTTTCCAGCCTTAATTTTCGGCGCTCCGGCACTCGTCGGCTCAGCTATTTTGCTGTTTATTTTCTTGGCATTGCCGACTTTTGTTAATGTTGGCAGCCGAAGGGTTGCGCTCGCCAACGCATCACCTTTGTTTCCTTTCGCTGCGCTCTTCGTGTTTGCCGCTTTGGTGGGGGCAGGCACCGCTGTCTGAGCAGAGCCGTCCTCTGTCGTCGCCTTCGATGCGGACCGAGGGCGCGATTTGGCCGAAACGCTTTTCTTTGACGGCGTCGCTGACTTAGCCATCGTTTCCCCCGATTTTGCCGTTTTCCATTGACAGATAAACGGACACGCTTTTTGTGCGACGATCATAAGAACGACTTTGATCGCCCGCTACACAAAAGCAGCTTATACGTCCTGGAGATGACGATGACCCGCGCGACCGAACTTCGAGGTGCTGCCGCAACGCGAGCCCGTGCTGGCGCATTCGCTGTTCTGCTGGTTGCGGCGGCGGGATTATCCGGCTGCGCCGGGGGCAGTGAGACCTATGCCAACCCTTACGGGCCAGGGAAGCCGATCCCTCTGCCCAATATGCCAGGTGGCGGTTTATGGAACCCGATACCGATCCGACCAACGGGCCTGGGTTCGGCAACCCTCCTTGCACGTATCCCCGGGCCGGATTGGCAGCGCACCACCACGCGTGCCGATGAAACCCCTGAACTTGCTTCGCCCGAGGAGGTGGCGCGGCGTGAGGCCGAACTTGCGGCCGCACGCAATGCACCTTCCTCCATGGATGCCCGCTTGAGACGTTCTCGCGTGGCTCCCGGTTCCGAGACAAGATGATTGAGACGTACCATGAAAGAGTTTCATAATATCAGGCGCTTGCCGCCCTATGTGTTCGAGCAGGTCAACAAGGTCAAAGCGGCGAGCCGCGCGCGCGGCGCCGATATCATCGACCTTGGCATGGGAAATCCGGACCTTCCGGCACCCGCCCATGTCATCGAGAAGCTGAAAGACACCATAGGCAAGCCGCGCACCGACCGCTATTCCGCATCGAAGGGGATTGCCGGGCTCAGGCGCGCTCAAGCCGCCTATTATCAGCGTCGCTTCGGCGTCGGCCTCAACCCCGATACCCAGGTGATCGCGACGCTCGGCTCGAAGGAAGGCTTTGCCAATATGGCCCAGGCGATCACCGCGCCGGGCGATGTGATCCTTTGCCCGAACCCGAGCTATCCGATCCACGCCTTTGGCTTTCTCATGGCAGGCGCCGTGATTCGATCGGTGCCTGCGACAGCGGATGAAGATTATTTCCGTGCGCTTGATCGCGCCATGCAGCACTCCATCCCGAAGCCCATCGCGGTGGTGGTCTGCTATCCGTCGAATCCGACGGCTCAAGTCGCAGATCTCGACTTCTATGCGGAACTCGTCCGCTACGCCCGCAAGAATGATCTAGTCATTCTGTTGGACCTTTCCCATGCCGAGCTCTATTTCGACGACAACAATCCAACGTCCTCAATCCTGCAGGTGCCCGGCGCGATGGATGTGGTGGTTGAGTTCACCTCTACGTCGAAAACCTTCTCCATGGCCGGCTGGCGCATGGGCTTCGCAGTCGGCAATGAGCGGCTCTGCAGCGCGCTTGCCCGCGTGAAGAGCTATCTCGACTACGGCGCCTATACACCGGTGCAGGTTGCAGCCACTGCAGCCTTGAACGGCCCGGATGACTGCGTTCGCGAAATGCGCGAGGTCTATAAAAAGCGCCGCGATGCCCTGGTCGAAAGCTTTGGCAAGGCCGGCTGGGATATTCCCGTGCCGCAGGCCTCGATGTTTGCCTGGGTTCCGATCCCTGAAGCGTTCAAGCCGCTCGGTAGCATCGAGTTCGCCAAACTCTTGGTGGATAAGGCCGAGGTCGCCGTTGCGCCGGGCATCGGATTTGGCGAACACGGTGATGACTATGTGCGTATCGCCGTCGTTGAGAATGAACAACGCATTCGCCAGGCTGCACGGAACGTGAAGCGCTTCCTCGAGACAGCGCCGACGACGTTGCACAATGTCGTTCCGCTCGCAGCCGCGGGCAGTCGTTAAGTCGTTGGGGGCGCTCGGTCGCCCCCATTGACATCAACACGCGTCCCCTTGCGCACCGCCCGCTCATGCGGCATTCACGCCGCCAACCCGTCGCCGTATCTTGGCGCCTTCGCTTTTGAGGACTTCATGACAGCACCACTCCGTGTCGGGATAGCAGGCCTCGGCACGGTCGGCGCCGCTGTGATCCGCATCATTGAGCGCAGGCGGGCAGCTCTTGCTGAAGCGGTCGGCCGCCCCATCGAAGTGGTTGCCGTTACCGCGCGCAGTAAGAAGCGGGACCGCGGTGTTGATCTCAGCGCGATGCGCTGGGTGGCCGACGCGCAGACCCTTGCGACCGATCCCGGTATCGATGTTTTCGTTGAGCTGATGGGCGGGGCAGGCGATCCGGCAAAATCCGCGGTCGAAGCGGCCTTGGGCGCTGGCAAGGCTGTCGTCACCGCGAACAAGGCGCTGCTCGCAGCCCACGGCCCTCAGTTGGCGAGACGCGCTGAAAAAAAGGGTGTCGCGCTCAATTTTGAAGCGGCGGTTGCCGGCGGCATTCCCGTCATTAAGACTCTGCGCGAGGGCTTGGTCGGCAATTCCATCGAGCGCGTCTATGGCATCCTGAACGGCACCTGCAATTACATCCTGACCCGGATGGCGGACGAGGGGCTCGCTTTTGAGACCTGCCTCGCGGATGCGCAGCGGCTTGGCTATGCCGAGGCTGATCCTTCCTTCGATGTGGATGGCTACGATACCGCCCACAAGCTCTCGCTCCTCACCAGCTTGGCCTTCGGCACTCTCGTGGACACGAAGGGCATCTCGGTTGAGGGCATCCGATCAATTAAACCGGTCGATCTCAAGATGGCCGACGAATTGGGCTTCCGCGTGAAACTTCTCGGCGTCGCTCAACGGACGGCGCTCGGCGTCGAGCAGCGGGTACACCCGACCTTCGTGCCGAAAGAGTCCGCCATTGCCCAGGTGAACGGGGTCCTCAATGCGGTCGCAATCGACGCCGATGCCGTTGACTTGACCCTCGTTGGGCCAGGCGCCGGCGGTGACGCCACTGCTTCTGCCGTTGTTGCTGATATTGCGGATGTTGCCCGCCGCCACCGCACGGCTCCCTTCATCCGGCCTGTCGCATCGTTGACCAAGCCGACGCGGGCGCCCATGACCAGCCACGAGGGCGGCTATTACATTCGCCTAGAGGTAACCGACAAAAAGGGGACTGCGGCCCAGATCGCCTCGCGCATGGCTCAAAATGCCATTTCGCTGGAGTCGATCGTTCAGCGCCGTGATGGTCCGACGCGCGGCGGTACCGTGCCGAGCGCTGCGGAGGCAGCACCTGTCGTGCTGATCACTTATGCGACCACCGAGGCTGCGGTGCGTCGTGCTTTGAAACAGATGGACACTGACGGCGTTCTTTTGGGGCGCCCGCAGGTCATTCGCATTGAACGAAGCTGAACAGAAAAAGACGTGTGGAGGGTGACATGACCAGTTCGGGGATCAAGATTCCGACCAACTTGGTGATTGAGCGGGTGCTTTCAATGGAGCTCGTCCGCGTGACGGAGCGTGCGGCGGTCTCCGCTGCGCGCCTGCGCGGCCACGGCAATGAGAAGGCGGCCGACCAAGCAGCGGTTGACGCCATGCGCCGGGAACTCAACCGCCTCGACATCGACGGCACGGTCGTCATCGGTGAGGGCGAGCGCGATGAAGCCCCCATGCTCTTCATCGGCGAAAAGGTCGGCACGAAGAACGGCCCCAAGATCGATATTGCGCTTGATCCGCTGGAAGGCACGACGCTTTGCGCGAAGGACATGCCGGGCGCTATCGCGGTGATCGCCATTGCGGAGGCGGGCGCACTGTTGAACGCCCCCGACGTCTATATGGACAAGATTGCGATTGGCCCAGGCTATGCGAAAGGTGTGGTCGATCTCGACGCGAGCCCGGCTGACAACATTCATGCGCTTGCTAAAGCGAAGGGCGTGAAGCCCCATGAGTTGACGGCGCTGATCATGGACCGGCCGCGCCATGCCAAGCTTATCGACGCGGTGCGCGCAACCGGCGCGGCCATTCGCCTCATCACTGACGGGGATGTTGCCGGCGTCATCCATACCGCGAGCGTTGCCGAGACCGGCATCGACATCTATCTTGGCATCGGTGGCGCGCCGGAAGGCGTCCTGGCGGCTGCCGCCCTGCGCTGCGTTGGCGGCCAAATGCAGGGCCGATTGATCCTCGACACCGAAGAGAAGGTGGAGCGCGCCCGGAAGATGGGCGTGGCCGATCCGCGCCGGAAATATGAGATGCAGGAAATGGCCAAGGGTGACGTGATTGTTGCGGCCACCGGTGTCACTACCGGCGCCCTGTTGAAGGGCGTCTTCTTCGGCAAGGACATCATCACCACGGAAACCATTGTCTATCGCTCGACCACCGGAACGGTTCGGCGCATCTGGGGTGAGCATCGCGAACTCGCCAAGTTCCACCTCGATTGATGGCAGGCGCGCGCCGCTTCTTCCTAGATGTCGAGCGCTCAGCGCAGGGACGGGCGTGGCGTGATCGGTTAGATGACCGCACCCGCGCGCTCGCCTTGGCGATGACCCAGGAGCACGGTCTCTCTGACTTGATGGCGCGGGTGATCGCCGGGCGCGGAATCACCACGGACACGGTTGACGCCTTTCTGCAGCCGACCATCAAGGCGGCGATGCCCGATCCCTCGGTATTGACCGACATGGCGGCAGCGGTTGAACGGCTAAGCCTCGCTGTAACCAAGCGCGAGCCGGTGGCCATTTTCGGCGACTATGACGTGGACGGAGCGACGTCCTCGGCCTTGCTCGCCTTATTTCTGCGGCACGCCGGGCTTGATCCGGTCATTCATATTCCCGATCGCTTGACCGAGGGCTATGGCCCCAATGCCGATGCTATTCGTCGGCTTCGGGAGGCAGGCGCCAGTCTCCTCGTGACGCTCGACTGCGGCACGACGAGCCACGAGGTCCTCGCGCAGGCCGTCGCCATGGGCCTCGATGTGGTGGTGATCGACCATCACCAAGCTGATGAAGTCCTCCCCACCGTCACCGCGCTCGTTAATCCCAATCGCCTCGATGACGTTTCGGGCCTTGGCTCGCTGTGTGCGGCCGGCGTCACCTTCATGGTCATCGTGGCCTTGAACAGACGACTTCGCGAGGATGGCTTCTGGAATGCTAGGCGTCCCGCGCCCGATCTGATGAGCCTTCTCGACCTTGTCGCGCTCGGCACAGTCGCTGACGTCGTCCCTTTGACCGGTCTCAATCGTGCCTTCGTGGCGCGGGGTCTCGACGTGATGCGCCGGCGCGAGAATGTCGGTTTGCGCGCTTTGATGGATGCGGCACGCCTTGATGGGCCGCCGACACCCTATCACCTCGGCTTTTTGCTTGGTCCACGCGTGAACGCCGGCGGTCGCATTGGCGATGCCGCTTTGGGCGCGCGCCTGATGACGACGGAAGATCCCGTCGAAGCCGGGCGGATCGCCGCTGAACTTGATCGGCTGAACCGCGAGCGCCAGGTGGTGGAGCAGGGGACCGTCGCTCAGGCCGAAGCTGAGGCCTTGGCCGCACTCGGGCCGGATGAAGAGGGCGCGAGCGTTATCGTGACCGCCGGCCGCGGCTGGCATGCAGGCGTCGTCGGGCTTGTTGCCGCGCGCCTCAAAGAGCGTTTCAAGCGGCCGGCCTTTGCGATCGCCTTTGAGGGCGATGTAGGCACCGGTTCCGGTCGGTCAATCGCAGGTGTTGATCTAGGCAGCGCTGTGCGCCGCGCCGTCGCACAGGGCATTCTCGTCAAGGGCGGCGGGCATGCCATGGCGGCGGGCGTCACCTTGACGCGCGAGCGTCTCGCAGCTTTTCGTGCCTATTTGGAAGAAGCGCTTGGGACAGCGATTGAGGTTGCTCGACGCGAAGAGGCGCTGCTCATCGATGGCGCAACCACGGCGGGCGCGCTGAGCCGCGACTTTGTAGCCTCCCTAGATCGTGCCGGGCCCTTCGGTTCGGGAAATCCTGAGCCGGTTCTGGCCTTGCCGTCACACACGCTTATCTATGCCGACAGGGTTGGCGAGGCGCATGTCAAAGCACGCCTCAAAAGCGGTGATGGCGCAACCGTTGATGCGATCGCTTTTCGCTGCGTCGGCAAACCCTTAGGCGATCTGCTTCTCGGTTCGCGCGGGCGTCCGCTCCATGTGGCCGGCACTGTTTCGCTTGATCGTTGGCAGGGCAATGAGCGGGTTCAACTGCGGATTCAAGACGCGGCGGAACCGGCTCGGGTGTGATCTCATCTCAACCGCCCTCGCTCGCTTCGAAATTTGGCGAGCCAAACCGCTCACGGTAAAACGCCACCCCTGGTCAAGCGTCACCCCCCTCGCTAGTCTCTCCTCGACGCGGATCAACCGCGCGTGGAGGATGGAATGGGATTTTTTGATTTCGTGAAAACGGTGGGCAAGAAGCTCCTCGGTGGCTCAGAGGCCCAGGCCGCACCGGCCGCTGAGTTGTCCAAGGAAGTGGCAAGCCACGGCTTTGATGCCGGCAGCCTCAATATCGCGACGACAGGTAATACGGTGAGCCTCGGTGGCACCGTGAAAAGCCAGGAAGAGGCGGAACGCATCATTCTGGCGCTCGGCAATACGGTCGGCGTGCATCAAGTCGACACCAGCCAGCTCATTGTCACGCAGGCGGCTCCTGAAGCGCGGATGTACACGGTGGTGAAGGGCGACACACTGTGGAAGATCTCCGAGCACTTCTACGGCAAGGGTGCGGACTATCCGAAGATCGTTGCGGCCAACAATCCGCCGATCACCAATCCGGACCTCATTCAGCCCGGCTGGGTCCTGCGTATTCCGTAAAGTCCTCGACCCGACTGCAAGACCGGCGGGCGCCTTGATGTGCCCGCCGAGAACAAGAACCAACTTTGAGGAAACGACCGTGCCAAAGCTTACCCGGCGCGAGCTCACGCTCGGCGCACTCACTGCCGCAACGCTGCCCTTGAGCGCTCCAGCCATTGCTCAGGGCTGGCCCTCGGGCACCATCCGCCTCGTTGCCCCGTTTCCAGCCGGAGGCTCGGTGGATGCCATGGCGCGTATCGCTCAGCCTGGGTTAGAGCGTCGGCTTGGGACCACGGTTATCGTTGAGAACCGCCCCGGTGCATCGGGTAGCGTCGGGTCGAACATGGTCGCGAAATCCCCGCCGGATGGGTCGACCTGGCTCTTCGTCTTTGACACCCACGCGGTCAATCCGAGCCTGATCCCGACCATGCCCTTCGATACGGTGAAGGATCTGGCGCCGGTCATGTTGATCGGCACGGCGCCCATGGTGATTTCAGCCCATCCGAGCCAGCCCTATCGCACACTTGCCGACATCATTGAGGCCGCGAAGAAGACGCCGGGCGCCATTCCCTATGGCTCCATCGGCAATGGCTCGCTCGGTCATCTCGCAATGACGCTGTTGTCGCGGCGCGCGGGCGTGACCTTCAACCATATTCCCTATCGGGGTGGCGGGCCGCTGGTGAACGATGCGATCGCCGGGCACGTGCCGATCTCCATCGCAAGCGTGGCCGTGATGGCCTCGCATCTGGCCGCCAATACCGTCAGGCCTTTGATTCAGACGGGCGCCACACGCGTTCCGACGCTGCCTGCGATCCCAACCGTTGCCGAAAGCGGTTTTCCGGGCTTCGAGGCCAATGCGTGGTGGGCA
>JBAWYY010000077.1:0-9610 GCA_037143285.1 Alphaproteobacteria bacterium
ATGTTCTCCCACGGCATTATGCCTCCTTTGATGTTCGGCGGCATGATCTGCTTCATGCTCATCGGCTTTCCGGTGGCCTTTTCGCTGGCAGCCGTGGGGCTGTTCTTCGGCGTGCTTGGCGTTGTCACCGGCCATTTCGAGGCGGGCTTCATGCAGGCCCTGCCGCTGCGGTTCTTCGGGATCATCTCCAACGACCTCCTGCTCGCCATCCCCTTCTTCACCTTCATGGGCGCGATTTTGGAGCGCTGCGGTCTCGCGGAAGACCTCTTGGAAGGCACGGGTAAGCTTTTCGGCGCCCTGCCGGGCGGCCTTGCCTATGCGGTGATCGTGGTGGGCGCGATCTTGGGCGCCATCACCGGCACGGTGGCGGCATCCGTCATCGCCATGGGCGTGATCTCGCTGCCGATCATGCAGAAATATGGCTATGACATGAAGCTTGCGACCGGCGTGATCGCGGCGTCCGGCACTATTACCCAGTTGATCCCGCCCTCGCTCGTGCTCGTCGTGCTCGCCGACCAGCTCGGCCGCTCGGTGGGCGATATGTATCTCGGCGCCATCGGCCCCTCGCTCCTTCAGGTCGGCATCTTCCTCGGCTATATCTTTTTGCTGTCCATCGTGAAGCCGAAGATGATGCCGCCCTTGCCCCTGGAAGCGCGCGGCGAACCGGGCTGGGACCTGATCATCCGCGTCCTCTGGGGCATGATCCCCTCGATCGTGCTGATCTTCCTCGTGCTCGGCACCATCTTCATGGGCCTTGCGACACCGACGGAAGCCGGCGCCATGGGCGCTGTCGGCGCCATCGTGCTCGCCGCCTTGCACCGGCGCCTCACCTGGGCGCTTGTCGATCAGGGCATGCGCTCGACCATGCGGATCACCTCTATGGTGGTCTTCATCCTCATCGGCTCGACCGTGTTCAGCCTCGTGTTCCAGGGCATGGACGGCTCGCGCTGGATCGAGCACATGCTGATCAACCTGCCCGGCGGTCAGACCGGCTTCTTGATCTTCGTCAACATCTTCGTGTTCTTCCTGGCGTTCTTCCTCGACTTCTTCGAGATCGCCTTCATCGTCGTGCCGCTCTTGGCGCCGGTCGCCTCCAAGCTCGGCATCGACCTCATCTGGTTCGGCGTACTGCTCTGCGTGAACATGCAGACGAGCTTCATGCACCCGCCCTTCGGCTTCGCGCTGTTCTACCTGCGCGGCATCGCCCCGCCCTCGATCAAATCGTCGGATATTTATCTCGGCGCGATCCCCTGGGTGGTGATGCAGTTGATCCTGGTGGCCATCGTCATTTTCTGGCCGGCCTCCGTCACCTATTGGCTCGATAAGCCGCCGGCGATGGACCCCTCGAAGGTTGAGATCAAGATCGACCTGCCGGGCCTTGGCACGGGCGGACTGCCGGGCTTCGACAGCCCGCCGGGTGGTGGATTGCCGGGTCTGGGCGCACCTCCAGGTCTTGGCGCACCTCCAGGGCTGACGCCGCCCACCCGCTAAAGCGTCCAGCGATACTCATTGAAAGCGCCCCCTGTGGGCGCTTTCTTCGCGATGGACCTTGGAGTGATGAGACGCTAGGTTCCGCATCAAAGTTCTGCGTAAAGGCTCCCCCATGGCCCGTTTACGGCTCTCTGTTCTCGCCATTGCCCTGTTTGCACTCGGCGGCTGCGTCAATCTCGACCGGCTGCCTGCCGTGCCAACGAGCGCCCAAAATCATCACGCGGTGAATTTCTTAGACCTACCCGAGGCACGGTTTATCCCTGGCGCAGACCGCGCCCTCGTCATCCAGTCCTGGTATGCGACGGAGCGGCGACGCGCGGCACGACAGGGACCGGGCCGGCCCTACCACATGCTGGCGCTCTCAGGCGGGGGTGGCGATGGAGCCTATGGCGCGGGCCTTCTTTATGCCTGGACCGAGCGGGGCGACCGGCCCGAATTCGAGCTCGTGACCGGCGTGTCGACGGGGGCGCTCATCGCCCCGCTGGCCTTTCTCGGCTCACGCTATGACGAGCAGCTCAAACACGCCTATACCAGCATTTCCGACAGCGATATCGCCAATCCCCGGCCCATTCTATCGATCCTGTCCAGCGACTCTGTTGCCGATACGAGCCCGCTTGCCGCCCTGATCGATCGCACCCTGACCGATGCGATGATTCAGGAAATCGCGGCGGAATTTCGCAAGGGCCGCTTGCTCCTCATCAGCACCACAGATCTCGACCTTGGCCGTCCGGTGGTGTGGAATATCGGCGTGATCGCGGCCAGCGGGCGACCGGGTGCGGCTCAAATTATCCGTCGTATCCTGCTCGCCTCTGCCTCGATCCCCGGCGCCTTTCCGCCTGTCTTATTCGACGTGACCGTCGATGGCCAGCGGCGCCAGGAACTGCATGTCGATGGCGGAGCGACCGCGCAGCTGTTCCTCTATCCCTCAAATATTCCGCTGAGGACGACGCCGCCCGATATCCGCAATCGGCGCCGCATCGCCTGGATCGTGCGCAATGGCCGCACCAGCGAGCAGCAAAGCCAGACCGAGCGCGGGCTCTTGCCCATTGTTGCCCGCTCGGTGTCGACCATGATCACGGCCAATTCGCTGGGCGACATTTACCGCACCTATATCACGACCAAGCGCGACGGGATCGACTTCAACCTCGCCTATATCACCGATGCCTTTGCCGAAAAGCCGCCGACCCCGTTCAATCGCGACTATATGAACCGGCTGTTTGAGCATGGGCGCGAGACCATGCGGGCGGGGCAAAGCTGGTCAAAGACGCCGCCGGGCTATGCCCCCTAGAGCAAACCCCTTGAATAAAAAACCCCGGTGGATGTCCACCGGGGTTTTCTGTCTCATCACCTTCAAGCCCATGACGGGGGTTCCCCGTCACGGGCCAGATGCTTAGCCGCGAGCGCGAGCGCGGATCATGAAGGTGTCGAAGGTGTATTCGGCGACCTGCCACCACAGATATTCTTCATTGCGGAAGGCGTTATAGGCCTCAAGAACCTTCTTGAAGTCGGCGTTCTGGGCCGCAGTCTCGGCGTTCACCTCGTTGGTCGCCTTGAAGCAGGCTTCCAGAACTTCGAGGGAGAACGGACGCAGCTGAGTGCCGGCCGCAACGAGCTGACGCAGGGCCGCCGGGTTCTGGGCGTCGTAGCGCGCCTGCATCCAGGTGTTGGCGTGATGCGAAGCGTTGAACAGGATCGCCTTATAGTTGGCGGGCAGCGCGTTGTATTTCGCGGTGTTGAAGAAGTTGTGGAGCATGGCGCCACCTTCCCACCAGCCGGGATAGTAATAATAGGGCGCAACCTTGTTGAAGCCGAGCTTCTGGTCGTCATAGGGACCGACCCACTCGGCGGCATCGATGGTGCCCTTTTCCAGCGCCGGGTAGATATCGCCGCCGGCCACCTGCTGAGGGACAACACCGAGCTTCTGCAACACGCGGCCGGCGTAACCGCCGATGCGCATCTTCAAGCCGTTGAGGTCGGCAGGCGTCTTGATTTCCTTACGGAACCAACCGCCCATCTGGCAGCCGGTGTTGCCGGCCGGGATCGCGTGGATGTTGTACTTGGCGTAGAACTGATTCATCAGATCCATGCCGCCGCCCTGATACATCCAGGCATCTTCCTGGCGCGAGTTCAGGCCGAAGGGCACTGCAGTGCCGAAGGCGAAGGTCGGGTCAACGCCGACATAATAGTAAGAAGCGGTGTGGCAGGCTTCCACCGTGCCGTCGCGAACCGCCTGCATAGCCTGCAGACCCGGGACGATTTCGCCGGCGGCGAAGACCTGGATCTGAAAACGGTTGTCGGTCATGTCGGCAACCGCCTTGGCGAAGATCTCAGCTGCGCCATAGATGGTGTCGAGTGACTTGGGGAAGCTCGACGTCAAACGCCACTTCACCTCAGGCGCGGTCTGCGCGAGGGCGGGGGCGGCGATGGCCGAGGTGGCAGCGACGGCGCTGGCCGTCTTGATGAAGGTACGGCGCTCCATGAGCGTCTTTCTCCCTGTGAGGTTCCTGTCTGGAAGGCCGCGGTCCGGTTGAGCTCCGATATTTCCGCGTGGGGCCGCGCTCGCGCGCGTATCCTATTCAAGCTCTTAGCCTGCCACAGAAAACTCCTATATACGCATTATTGCCTATTTATCAGAAGAGGTTACCGCGAGGCCGCCCCTTTCCTGCAGAGCCTTGCTCTTGACCGGTGGAATGTGGCGCGCGAAAGGGACGTCCCACCATCACTCATCGGGAGCAGCCACCATGGCAAAAGTCGCGTTTCTTGGTCTCGGCGTCATGGGCTATCCCATGGCTGGCCACTTGTTGAAGAAGGGCGGCCACGAGGTGACGGTTTACAACCGCACTTTTGCGAAAGCCGAAGCCTGGGCCAAGGAATTTGGCGGCAAGGCCGCGGCGACCCCGAAGGAAGCCGCCGCCGGCCAGGATTTCGTCTTCGCCTGCGTCGGCAATGACGACGATTTGCGCTCGGTGACCATCGGCGCCGATGGCGCGTTCCAGGCCATGAAAGCCGGCGCGATCTTCGTCGACAATACGACGGCATCAGCCGATGTGGCGCGCGAGCTGCACGGTATTGCCAAGAGCCATGGCTTCGGCTTCGTCGATGCACCGGTCTCAGGCGGTCAGGCGGGCGCGGTCAACGGCGTGCTCACCGTCATGTGCGGCGGCGATGAGGCGGATTTTGCGGCGGCCCAGCCGGTGATCATGGCCTTTGCTCGGGCCTGCCAGCGGCTAGGTCCGGCAGGCTCCGGCCAGCTTGCCAAGATGGTCAACCAGATCTGCATCGCGGGCTTGGTCCAGGGCCTCTCCGAGGGGCTGCATTTCGCCCAGAAGGCAGGCCTCGATGTGGTGCAGCTCGTCGAGGTCATCTCGAAGGGTGCCGCCGGCTCCTGGCAAATGGAGAACCGCCACAAGACCATGGCCGAGGGCAAGTTCGACTATGGCTTTGCGGTCGACTGGATGCGCAAAGATCTGAGCATTTGCCTCGCCGAAGCCCGCCGCAATGGGGCGACCTTGCCGGTCACCGCAGTGGTCGACCAGTTCTATGGCGAAGTGCAGAAAATGGGCGGCGCGCGCTGGGATACCTCCAGCCTGATCGCCCGCCTCAATCGCTGAGAGGCGCAGGCCTGTCCCTCCCGGGTCAATGATTGACCCCATGCGGATCGCATGGTGCTCTTACACCATAAGAACCGGGAGGAGACGGCGATGAAGTTCTACGACAATACACACGCGCCCAATGCGCGGCGCGTGCGCATGTTCATGGCCGAGAAGGGCATGACCATTCCGACCGTTGCGATCGATCTGGCCGGCAAGGAGCATTTCGGTGATGCCTTCACCGCGATCAATCCTCGCCAGCGGATCCCGGTGTTGGAAACAGACGACGGCCAAGTGATCGGCGAATCCATCGCCATTTGCCGCTACCTCGAAGCAATCCAGCCGGAACCCAATCTCTTCGGCCGCACCGCCGCCGAGATCGGCGAGATTGAGATGCGCAATCGGCAGCTGGAATTTGAGTTCTACATGCGGATCGCCGCCGTGTTCCGTCACAGCCATCCCGGCATGGCGGACCGGGAAGTGCCGCAGGTTCAAGCCTGGGCGGAGGCCAATCGGCCCAAAGTCGACGCTGAACTTGCAGCCCTTGATCGGCACCTGAAGGGCAAAGATTTCTTCGCGGCCGGCCGCTTCACCGTGGCCGATATCACTGCGTTGATTGCGGTTGATTTCATGCGCGTCATTAAGCTGCGCATCCCCGAGACCATGGTGGACCTGACCCGCTGGCGGAACGCGATGCTGGCGAGGCCAAGCGCAAGCGCCTGACGCTAGCGCGTTACCTCCGCCCCTCGAAAAACGCGGATACACTCTCAGCGATAATCTGCCGTCTTCCGTCTGCCATAGGGGCGGCGTAGACTCGATCCGGATTTTGAATGGAGATTGCCATGATTAGCTTGGACGTAAACGGCAAAAGCGTTCAGATCGACGCTGATCCCGAGATGCCGCTCCTTTGGGCCTTGCGCGATCTCCTGAACATGACCGGCACCAAGTTCGGCTGCGGCATGGCACTTTGCGGCGCCTGCACGGTTCACATCGACGGGCAGCCGACGCGGGCCTGCCAGACGCCGGTGAGCACGGCCGTTGATCGCAAGATCACCACCATCGAAGGGCTCACAGGCCCCGTCGCCGCCGCTGTTCAGGGCGCCTGGCAGAAGCTCGACGTGGTGCAATGCGGCTATTGCCAGTCCGGGCAGATCATGAGCGCGGTGGCGTTGTTGACCGAGAACAAGAAGCCGACAGACAGCGACATCGATGCGGCCATGGAGGGCAATATCTGTCGCTGCGGCACCTATCAGCGCATCCGAGCCGCCATTCACGACGCCGCTAAGCAGCTGGCGTGAGGGAGACGATCATGACCCGCTCGACCGATACTCGCGCCTCAACATCGGCCGCATCCGAGTTTGACGCCACCCGCCGCGCGTTTCTAGCCGGCGCCGTTGCGACCGGTACGCTGGTGGTCGCAGGGCTTAGCGCCTCAACCGGGGATGCCATGGCCATCGGGCCCGGCGCTTTCCCGGCAGGCGCTGCCCAACCCCACGCCTTCGTGCGCATCGGCACCGACAATGTAGTGACCGTCCTGATCAAGCATCTCGACAAGGGCCAGGGCGTCACCACGGGCCTGACCGCCATCGTCGCCGATGAGCTTGATGCCGATTGGGGCCAGATGCGGGCGGCCTTCGCGCCCGCCGACCACCGCCTCTATGCCAATGCGGCCTTCGGTCCGATGCAGGGGACCGGCGGGTCCAATGCGACAGCCAACTCCTGGGATCAGTTGCGCAAGGCGGGTGCCGCCGCGAAGCAGATGCTGATGGAAGCGGCCGCCGAGCGCTGGAACGTTCGCCTCGGTGATGTGCGGGTGGAACGCGGCGTGGTGATCTCCGGCGATAAGCGCGCCACCTTCGGCGAGCTTGCCGCGAGCGCCGCTATTCGCCCGGTGCCGGCCAATCCGAAGCTGAAAGACGCCAAGGACTATATTTACATCGGCCGCGAGGGGGCGGTCACCCGCCTCGACAGCCGCGCCAAGAGCACGGGCACCGCGACCTATGGGCTCGATATCCGCCGCCCCGGCATGTTGACCGCGGTTGTCGCGCATTCGCCGAAGTTTGGCGGGCGGGTGAAGAGCTTCGATGCGACGGAGGCCAAAAAAGTCCGCGATGTCGTGGATATCGTGCGCATCCCCACCGGCGTTGCTGTGCTTGCCAAAAACACTTGGGCCGCGATGAAGGGCCGGGAGGCACTGAAAGTCACCTGGGATTTCGCGGTGGCCGAGACCCGCTCGTCTGACGCGATCATGGCCGAATTCAAGCGCCAAGCGACGAGGCCCGGCCTGCAAGCTGCCTCAAAGGGTGACGCGACCAGCGTGTTGCGCGGCGTTGTGAAGAAGGTGGAGGCGGAATTCGAGTTTCCCTATCTCGCTCACGCGGCGATGGAGCCCTTGAACGGCGTGATTGAGCGGCGCAGCGATGGCAGCATGGAAGCCTGGGCCGGCTTCCAGTTCCAAACCATCGAGCAAGCGACCATTGCCGCGATCTGCGGCGTGCCGGCAGAGCGCGTGACGCTCAACACGCTCTTTGCGGGTGGGTCGTTCGGCCGGCGCGCGACGCCGACGGCTGATTATGTCGCTGAAATGGCCCATATCGTGAAGGCCATCGACTTTAAGGCGCCGGTTCATCTGGTCTGGACCCGCGAAGACGACATGACCGGCGGCATGTATCGGCCGATGGTCTATCACAGGGTCACGGCTGGCCTTGACCCCTCAGGCAAGATTGCGGCCTGGCAGCATCGCGTCGTGGGCAAGTCCATCTTCATCGGCTCGCCCATGGAAACCATGCTGGCGCTGAACGGTATCGATCCGACCTCGGTCGAAGGCGTGAGCGACACCGCCTATTCGATCCCGAACCTGGATGTGCAGCTCCATAATGGTCGCGAGGGCGTCTCGGTGCTCTGGTGGCGGTCGGTCGGCCATACCCACACCGCGCAGGTGATGGAATGCGTGGTGGACGAATTGGCAGCCGCTGCCGGCAAAGACCCCGTTGCCTTCCGGCTCGAACATTTGACCGGTGCACCTCGCGAAGCAGCAGTGTTGAAGCTTGCCGCCGAGAAGGCCGGCTGGGGCACGCCGCTGCCGGCAGGACGTGGTCGTGGCGTTGCGGTTCACGAGAGCTTCAACACCTTCGTCGCCATGGTGGCTGAAGTGACGGTTTCGGCCGATAAGGTGAAGATTGATCGTATCGTTGCGGCCGTTGATTGCGGCGTCGCGATCACGCCGGACGTGATCCGCGCGCAGGTGGAGGGGGCCGTTGGCTTCGCACTCTCCTCCGTCCTGCGCAACAGCATCACGCTCAGGGACGGCGAGGTTCAAGAGACCAATTTCGACAGCTTTGAGCCGACCCGCATGCCGGAAATGCCCAAAGTCGAAGTGCATATCATCCCGTCGAGCGAGCCGCCGACGGGTATTGGTGAGCCCGGCGTGCCGGTGGTTGGCCCCTCGATCACCAATGCGATTGCAGCAGCAACCGGCAAGCGCCTGCGCTCATTGCCTCTGAACCTGAAGGGTTTGACCGGGGCCTGAGGAGCTTCGGTCAAGACTTACGGGCGACACCCGCTTATCCTATGATTTGCGGGCAACGCCCGCTTGGTCAAACGTCGCCATGCCCGCGTGGATGGCAAGCGCGGTGCGCACCAAGGGCACCGCAAGCGCCGCGCCGGAGGCTTCGCCGAGGCGCAGGCCGAAATCGAACAGCGGTTCCAGGCCCATGCGCGTGAGAGCTGCACCGTGGGCGGGTTCGGCGGAGCGGTGGGCGGCAAGGCAATGGTCGAGCCCGCGCGGATCGATTGCATGAACGACGGCTGCGGCGGCTGCCACCACATAGCCATCGAGCAACACAGGCACACGCTGGAGGCGCGCTGCGAGGATCGCACCGACGAGCGCCGCAATTTCGCGTCCGCCCAACCGGCGAAGGATCTCCAACGGATCGCGTTCGCCACCGAGGCGCGCCACGGCATCGGCGACAGCAGCGGTCTTACGGGCAAGGCCGTCCGCGTCCACCCCGGTGCCGGGACCCACCCACTCAGCAGGCGCACCGCCATAGAGCGCACAGAGGATCGCAGCAGCGACCGTCGTATTGCCGATGCCCATTTCGCCGAGGCACAGGAGATCGGTGCCGCCGGCGATTGCCTCCATGCCGAAGGCAATAGTTGCCGCACAGGCCTGCTCGTCCATGGCGTCTTCCGCCGCAATGTCCGGCGTCGGCATTTCGATGGCGAGGTCAAAAACCTTGAGCCCGATATCATTGGCGATGCAGATTTGGTTGATGGCAGCACCACCCGCCGAGAAGTTCGCCATCATTTGTTGGTTGACGCTATCGGGAAAGGCGGAGACGCCGCGCGCCGTCACGCCGTGCGCCGAGGCGAAGATCGCCACCAGCGGGCGGTCGACACGCGGCTTGGGGCTTGCCTGCCAGGCTGCCATCCAGCGCGTGATCGCCTCAAGCCGGCCGAGCGACCCCGCGGGCTTCGTGAGTTCGGCCTCGCGGGCGTCAACCGCTGCGATCGCCGCCTCATCGGGGCCT